>NZ_JAYGHD010000212.1:0-4163 GCF_034932245.1 Nostoc sp. UHCC 0251 | reverse complement strand
TCGCAATGACGCTCCTACGTCGCTAACGCTGCGCTAACGCAATTACGTTTTGTAACGGGGATTTAGACCCCGACACAAAACCTGCTGCCTATAGAGACAGGGGACTTAAACCCCCACTACTTGTTAAAAGTGAGGAGTTAGGAGTTAACTCATAACTTTATCTTATTGAATACTGATTTAGCTTGGCGTAGCGATAAGGCCCCATAATCGCTCCCCAAGTTGCTTTCCCAGTTTCTAGGTCGATTCCTTTGTCGTAGCTGTGAAATTCTGCCGCAGTAGCTTCAAAACCCAGGGAAACATTAATGCTATTACCAAGATAAGTAAAACTGCAACTAGTCTCTGGTAATGGAGTGGCGGTAAACTTATAGCGATCGCCCGCTTGTGTTTCCTGAGTTACTGTTAGGATACAACCTGGTAGTAAATCTAATTGTTCGGGTGTCAGTGTGTTTAATAGAGCAGGGTTATTGCCTGCGCCTTTTAATGCATCTGGATCTTGAGGCATGTAGTATTGTACTTCCAGAGATGTGTCATTACTGCCCTGGCGCAACCGCATAATACGCTGGCGGTAAGGTTTATCTAAGTTAATAACGTTAGCCTGTTCGGCAAATAGGGTGATGCTATCTTCTGTGAAGAGATTAATTGGTCTTTGCCACAGACGGAGGTGGACATACCAAGCTGGTTCTCCTATGGCTTGTTCCTGATTATCAAATTCACCAGCTAGGTACTCACCTAAAGCAATTAACTGTGGCGAGAAGTTCATAAATACAATAAACGAATCATTAAGGATGATATTTTTTAGCTAGTTTTTTAGGAGAAACGGTCTTATCCCTTATGGCTACTAGCTTATAAAATATTTTTGATTTGTCTACATTGTAAATGAAAGCGTCACCAGTCAAAAGCTAAACTTGGCAAAGTAGCCTTTAAGCGAGAAAATAAAGATACGTCGCCCTTAACATTTTCTTTGTGAATAACGTCCGTACCGTCTCTGATACAAAACGAACTTTTTACAATCTTCATACCCGTCCGATCAACACTATTTATCGCCGGGTAGTAGAAGAATTGATGGTAGAAATGCATCTGCTATCAGTAAATATCGATTTTAGCTACAATCCAATTTATGCCTTGGGCGTCGTCACTACCTTTGACCGCTTCATGCAAGGCTATCAACCAGAACGGGATCAAGAATCAATTTTTAACGCCCTATGTCGGGCTATAGAACAAGATCCGCAACATTATCGACAGGATGCCGAAAGATTGCAAGCTGTAGCTAAAGGTTTACCAGTTAAAGATTTAATTGGGTGGCTAGGTCAAACTACTTACTTAGATCGAGATGCTGACTTGCAAGCACAACTGCAAGCGATCGCCAACAATCCTAACTTTAAATACAACCGATTGTTCGCAATTGGTTTATTTTCGTTATTAGAACAGTCAGATCCTGAATTAGTCAAAGATGAAAAGCAACTCACAGAGGCGCTAAAAGCGATCGCTGCTGGCTTGCACCTTTCTGATGACAAACTCAACAAGGATTTGGAATTATACCGTTCTAACCTAGAGAAAATGGCGCAAGCTTTGGTGGTGATGGCAGATATGCTCTCAGCCGATCGCAAAAAACGCGAACAACGTAAACAACAATCAGCTACCACTGTTGCTCCTCCAAGTTCCAACGAATAGTTAGGAGATGGGAGTGATGAGTAAATGAGTTATGAGTTAGGAGTTGTTAATAACTCCCAACTCATATTTTATTTTATACACCCAATATTTTGTAGATTAAGCTGTTAATTATAGTTAGCGTAAATGCCCCAATAACAGCACTCCAAATCCCATAACGTAAGCGAAAGCCCTCTACTAACCAAGCAGCAATACTAAAACAAACCACGGCAATCATAAAGGTGAAAATGCCAGATAACAAGTCCAAGGTAAGTAAATTGGGTACTGCAAAAACGAGTCTTAAAATCGGTCTGACTATTGCCGTCACGATACCAAGCACTGCGGCAGAAAGGAAAGCTTTACCAGGAGTTTCAATTTCAACTCCTAAAGGTAATTTACTAATTATTAACAGGCTGATAGCTGTTACTACCCAAACAATTAAAAGCGTCACAATATTCATGCCACAACCCCTGAAACGTGAATGGCAATTGGTGATAAATTACTTCACTTTCTCTGTGGAAAAATCTTTAAAGCTCAACCAATTATTTGTAAATTAGCAGAAATTTTATTGCTAACCGAATTTTGTTTTAGATATCTTTAGGATTGGAGATGAGGAGGTAGGGGGGATGAGGAGGCAGAGGAGGCAGGGGAGGCAGGGGTAGAAATACCAATGCCCAATGCCCCATGCCCAATGCCCAATGCCCCATGCCCAATGCCCAATGCCCCTATCTCATCTTTTAAGAGGAGGTTGGGTTTGTTTAGGTGCTATAGGTGCTGGGGATGCTGCTGGATTGGAAATACCAGGATTGATAGGACTGACACCTTGTCCAGTTGGAGGCTGAGTTATGCCAGGAAGAGGTACAGAATCAGGTGCTAAGGGAAATTTAGGGGCAAGATTCCCTTCGGGATTGATGCCTGGAAATGGTGCGGTTGTGGGTATTGGTGCAGCACCAGGATTGATAGGGAAAGAGGGGATATTAGGCTGGTTGAGTGAGTTTGTGGGTGGTTGAGATGGTCCAGGAATAATTCCTAAAGAAACGCGATCGCCTCCTACTTGCCGTAGCAAATCCAATGTCTCAATCACATCATTATAAATTGCTGTCCGCGAAGCATTCAGCACCACAATGCCACTGGGGTTTTGTTGGAGATACTGTTTTAAACTCGCTCCCAAATCATCCCGTTTTACAGGCTGTTTTTCTATGTAAGTATTGCCAACGGCATCGATAGTTACAATCAGACTTCCGCTTTGTGATGTTATTCCAGATACTGAACTAGCGCTGGCTTTGGGCAAATCAACATTTATTGCCTGTTGTCGTGTAAATTGTAATGCCGCTAATAAAAAAAACGTCAGGATACAAAAAACAACATCAATTAAAGGGATAATTTGAATTTGAACTTCTTCAATTGGGGTATGTAGATTAACTTTCATTTTCTCAATTTAAACGCCTGGTTCGGGGGTTGAAATTTTGACTAATTAGTTAGGTGCATTTGGGGGTTCAGGTGGTTCAGCAAGCCTAGTCTTTCCTGGCTTGCGGGGTGGAATGAAATTTTCCCGCGCAATTGCTGATGTACTTTTACTAAAGTCAGGCGGAGACTGGTGGTAGAGCAATTCCATCTCATTCCCTGCCTTCCGAAAAACTTTGACTTGGTTGACTACAAAACTTTGAAATAGGCGGTAAAATACCAAACTAATGATGGCAACTATTAGCCCCGCTGCCGTACTAATTAAGGATTCGCCAATACCAGTCGTTACCCCAGCAGTAGATTCAGTTCCCAAGTCGCCAATCCGAATTGCGCGAAGAGACTGGATTAGACCCAAAACGGTACCTAACAATCCCAGTAGCGGCGCGAGGGCAATCACGGCTTCTAAAAGTTTTTCGCCCCGCCGCATCCCAGCCAATTCATCTTCGGCTGTGGACTCAAGTGCTAATCGAAAGGTTTCTGCATTAGTTTTCACTAAACGTAGAGGTGCATAGAGAAAACGCCCCACAGGTTGATGGCTTGCTTGTCTTGCAATGTCCGCAGCTACTTGCCAATTATCCTGGGCAGCATCTAGGATTCTATTAACTATTTGCTTTTCCTGAGTCAAAATTCGCAACCAAAACCACAAACGCTCGAAAATTACACTCAAAGACAGAATCGAGAGAATTAGCAAAGGCCACATTGCTGGCCCGCCTTTATAAAACAAATCTAAAATATCCACTGTTTAAGTTTCCTCCCTCCATGACTAGAGCAAATGTGATAAAGCATTTTAATTCTAGAGATTAATGCAAAATGAGGGGCTTCCAAAATATAAATTTCTCAAAAACTTAAAAAGACAGTGTAAGCATGACGTATTTGACTTAGGCTGCTAGACAAACTTGCCGTTGGGTAGGTAAGTAAGTTGGCACAATAAAATCAAACTATATGAAGAAAACTTAACTAAGCTAAAACCCTTATACCTATTGCCTATTGCCTATTCCCTATTGCCTATTGCCTATTGCCTTATCCCAACGACAATTATTTACGCCAACTTA
>NZ_JAYGHD010000211.1:0-4169 GCF_034932245.1 Nostoc sp. UHCC 0251 | reverse complement strand
TGGGTTTCGCTATCGCTTAACCCAACCTACTTTTCGTCTTAAGTGAACCGTATTGAGTTATAAGTGGGGAAGTAATTAAGGTCAAGCTACCATGAAGT
Source organism: Nostoc sp. UHCC 0251 (assembly GCF_034932245.1). Lineage (NCBI taxonomy): Bacteria > Bacillati > Cyanobacteriota > Cyanophyceae > Nostocales > Nostocaceae > Nostoc > Nostoc sp. UHCC 0251. The sequence goes on along the minus strand of NZ_JAYGHD010000211.1, from coordinate 4,071 downwards.
TAGTTTGATGTTGAGGTTTATTGCCAAATGGGTTTTTGGAAGCAAAAGCAATTGGAAGAAATCACACCCAGTTTCAATCAAGCTGAGTTCTGCACTGGTATTGCTAAACTAACTATTCTAGAAACAGGTGAAGTTTTTGAAGTTAGTCCCGATGATTTGGATTGGGATGTTGGCTCTAGTTCAGAAAGAGGAATGGGAGAAGAACTCCATCACTACGCAACAATTATCTTTGAGAGTGAGCAAGGACGCCAAGAGATTGCACCATACCTGTTCCAAACAGGTCGTTTAACACTGGGCTATGCCAGCCAACTAGCGGATATGCAACCAAACGACTTTCGCCAACTCCTGAAACAGCAAAATATCCCGCTTTATTCTTACGACGTTGAAGACTTTGAACTTGACTTGAAGAACCTGCGGGAGTTAGGACGGCTTTGATTGTTATTAGCGACACATCTTTGACATACCTCCTCGTCTTAAAGTCCAAGGATTCCTTGACACTTCGCTGGGATGCGCCAATGAAGCATAATTGCTAACGCTAACGCCAGTGAATCTAATCACGTATCTACATATTACGTGTAGCAGTAGGTCGCAAGGCTTCTTCAAAATACTGCCGATATAGCTCACAACTGGATATCACCTGATTTCCTTGCAGCTTGACTAACCCCATGCTGTGGAGCTTAAATGCTACAGTCTGTTCTAGCTCTACAGGTGTTGATGACTTGATTACCTCTTCATACGCTGCTGCTAATTGCGGATGTTCTTGTAGGCTGCGTAAATGACGATGCAAATGATTGCTATAAATTCCTGCATCTGTAACTGCTGTTTGGATTAACTGCTTGAAAGTCAAGTCTTGCTGCGCTAAATGATACAGAGCTTGCTGTACTAAATACGGGTGTCCATCCACAAGCTGCATCAATTCTGATAACTCATTTTCAGATAAATGAATTCCATAACGTTGCGCTAAATTGCATACTTGCACAGTTGTAAATGTTTGTAATTCAATTGCTAAACCCACATTAAATGGTGATTTATTAATATCAAGGGGGATATACACTTCTGTGGAATGAACAATTACCAAACGCAAATTTTGCCACAGAGGATTACCGATATCGCCATAGGCTGCTTCTTCATACCAAGAACGTAATAAAGTAAAGAAATCATCAGCAATTTCTGGATGTAAAAACACCTCATCAACTTGATCTAAAGCTAAGACCAAAACACCATTAATCTCTGGCAGCACACAGTCTTCAAAATAAGCGGTGCAGTTGCTTTTACTGCCAAAAGTTGCGCTCCAATAATCCTCGACTCGATGGGGTAACTGAAGCTTACGAGTAATCGCAGCACAAAACCAAAGCAAGAATTTATCTAAGTCATTAAAAATAGCACTTTCAGCTCGCTGTAAGCTCAAAGCTACAGTACGTACTGAAGAATTTTGTTGTTGAGCATGGGCTAAAATTCTTACCATTAAAGAAGTCTTACCCATTTGACTGGGTGCTTTAATACGGATTAATGCCCCATCTCTGGTAATTTCCTCATAACAGCGAGACTCTACCGGAGGACGTTCCATATACAAAGCAGAGTCCAATGGTATGACTCCAACTGGTGATTCTAATTCTAGGGGTTGGGGACTGGTTACTGGGAGAGAGGGAGAAAAGTCTTGAATTTTGATTTCTTCAGAAGCTCGTTGTGCTAAAACAGCCATCAAATTAGTTTTACTGACTTTTTCTCCTAAACTAGCTGATAGTATCTGCCATAACTTTGGCCCCACATCATGCTTAATATATTCTGGAGCATAGTCACATTCTGCGGCAATTTTGTCATATTTTTGCCCTAGTAAAGCTCCGCGCAGTACAGCTACTTCAATATTTTTTAGATGTCTTTGAGTCTTAGCAAAAACTGCTTGATCTGCAACTTTTAAAGCTGTCTCAAATGTTGTTGTTTGTTCTTGAATACTTTCGGTCATTATCTTAAATTTATTTAACTAAGTTATCTGAAGATTTTAATTTATTTAAATTCGAGTTTTAAATTATTAACTGGCTTTTTCTGTCACCTGTTGTAGCATTTGAGTCAATGGATGTTCAGGGTATTGCAAACAAAATATTCCACTACTACCGAGTTGTGCCATATCTTCTGAAAGTGGAAACATACCTGCGACTGGGACGTTATAAGTTCTTTCTACTTTTTGCTGTAGCGATGAAAAGTCAATGCGACTGGGTACTTTATTCACGAGCATCATCATTTTGCTGACTTGAAGTTGAAGAGCAATATTAACTGTTACCGCAGTACCTTGAAAATCTTGACGATCTGGACGAATAATCACAATCAAAAGGTCAGAAATAGCTATAGATAGTAAAGTTTCTCGGCTAAGTCCGGGGTGAGTATCAATAAATAAGTAGTCTAATTCTAGCTCTTTAATTAATCTTTGTAATCCACTATTAAGTAAACTAACGTTGTATCCTTCGCTGATTATTTTGGCAATTTCATCAGCATTGATACTTGAAGGTATGAGGAAAACCTTTCCTTGAGCGATCGCCAAATGAGAAGTCACATCACAGGCAGTATCAGCAATGGAACTACGATGCCATAAATAATCATTTAATGTCTTACCTGTAATTTTTTCATCAATCGCAAATAGAGCATGAATCCCAGGAGATTGCAGATCAGTATCTACAATTGCCACTCGCTTATTTTGTAGTGCCATTGTTACCGCTAAATTTGCTGTTAAGTTAGATTTACCAGTTCCGCCACGGAATGAGTGAATCGCAATAATTTTAGACATAGAATACTAATTCGTAATTCGTAATTCGTAATTCGTAATTAAGATATCTTGGTATTACGAAGGGATGCAATTTCTATTTGTAATTGTTGAAAATAATCAGTTTGAGTAATTTCTGCTACCTGATGTGCGACTTTATGTAAATCAATTTCGATTTGCATCTCTTGGAATTGAATTTTTCTAGTCTCTTCCTGCTGTTTAAGTAGAGTTTCTAATTTAGCTTTTTCCTGTTGTAAAATAACAACTTCTGCCTTTAAAGTCTTTTCGGTATCTGGCAAGTAAGACTTAGTTTTGTGTTTTACCTGATCTTTCCTCAACTGATTCCGGGCTAGTTTGGAAGGAAAAGGCATGAGAACATTATTACTACCTGCATTTTTAAAAGCAGTGAAGTTAACAATTTTGGCGGTGACTGCTTCGTAACTGATATCAAGGGGATGTTGGGGCATGATTTACTCCATGTCATCAACGTCTGTGTTGGGAGTGTTTGGATCTATATGTTTCTCAAATTACGCGATCGCACCACCCAATGAAAGATCAGTTTTTTAGCGCAGCAGCACTTGGAAAACTGGTCTTGACAATTTATTGATTTTGTGTGGTAAACAGAATTTTGATAGTATTGAATAAAGATTCAATTAAGTAAGTAATTCAATATTTAATTTATGATTAATCTAGAGCAGATTCACTCACTTACAGACTTTAAACGCAACGTCAAACAGTTTCTAGAGCGTATCAAAGCGACCAAATCACCTCTCGTGCTTACTGTCAATGGTAAAGCAGAAGTCGTTGTCCAGGATGCAAGCGCATTTCAGGAAATGATAGATAGACTTAAGCGTGCAGAAGAAGAACTACGTCAGATGAAGTTAGAAGCATTACAACGGGATATTGCGATCGCAGCCGAACAGCTAAAGCATGGAGAATATACTGAGTATGATGATGAGTCCTTGCCTAATTTGCTGGAAAATATCAAAGCACGAGGGCAGAGTAAGCTAAAGCTGGATAGCTGACAATGAATCATTACAGACTTTCCCAGCAAGCCGAACAAGACTTGGAAGATATCTGGACTTACCTTGCTCAACAGAATCAAATTGCAGCAGATAAACAGATAGCTCAAATTCTGAATCGTTTTCCCATGCTTGCTCAGTTTCCTGATATGGGCAAAAAGCGAGATGATTTAATGAAAGAACTGAAAAGCTTTCCTGTGAAGCCTTACGTTGTGTTTTACACAAAAATAACTGATGGTGTAAGTAAGTGGGTGCTAAAATTTCCCGCTATGTAACAGAATCTTAATCAGAGGG
>NZ_JAYGHD010000210.1:0-4224 GCF_034932245.1 Nostoc sp. UHCC 0251 | reverse complement strand
TATTTTCAACCGACTCTGCATTTATATTATGCAGCTTAAATGCCGATTAGCTTACTCCTGTAGTTAAGCTTGAAGAGCAAAGAAAATTTCCTGCTCACACCATTTATTTATGAAAATTCATATCATTAGCCGTCTAAGCCGGCTCCCCTGTGGGAAGCCGATTTGCTTCTATGTTCTGGTAGCCACAGGCTTTAGTTTGTAGGAGAATAAAGTGCAGCACCATATAAAATTGGTATGATTATTGACCAATCTCAGTAGCTTGGTTTACTTGGCATTCGCTGCACAACCCAAAAAACTCTAGGGTGTGGTAAAAAACTTTAAACTTATGGCTGGATTCTAACTGGTCTTCTAAGTCATGAACGGGGCATTGATTAATCGGAATTGAAACACCGCATTGCAAACAAGTAAGGTGGTGTTTGTCTTGCTGCGCTAGGCTATAGAGGGCTTCACCGTTAGCCAAATTCCGCACTTGTACCATGCCTTCGAGTTTTAAGGCTTCTAGGGAGCGGTAAACTGTCGCTAAACCCATGCTCTGATTGGTGTTACGTAGTTCTACGTAAATATCCTGGGCGGAAATGCCTTTTTTGATGGTTTTCAGTAGGTTGAAAATACGCTCTTGACTGCGGGTGCGTATGGCTCTCATAGACAATTATTTTAATATGCCACTGTAGTTGAAGCTGTTAGATGGGCTAATTGATCAATTAACTTTAACCGCTTCGTAATCTTATTTTCACTCAGTTGGAACAGAAAGTTATAGTATAGCGATCGCAGCATTCAGAAAAAGCCCGTGCAAACCAAGTATCTAGCCAAAATTTTCGTGACCCTTCGTCCTTCAGTTTTAGACCCTGCTGGTGTGGCTGTACAATCCGGTCTTAAGCAACTGGGATACGAGAACGTTGACCAGGTGCGGATTGGTAAGTACATTGAACTCACCATTACCTCGTCTGATGAGAAGAAAGCGCGTCAAGACCTCGATCGCATTTGTGACCAAATGCTATCAAATCCTGTGATTGAAAATTATCGCTTTGAGTTGATTGAAGTCGAAACTCAAACTGGGGTTTTTTAGAGACTGGGCATGGGGCATTGGGCATTGGGCATGGGGCATTGGGCATTGGGCATGGGGCATGGTTATTCTCCTTGTTCCCTCATCTCCCCCTGCCTCCCCTGCTCCCCCTGCTCCCCCTGCCTCCCCTGATCCCCACTCCCCACTCCCCACTCCCATTGACTAATCATGAAATTCGGTGTTGTTGTTTTTCCCGGTTCTAATTGCGATCGCGATGTTGCTTATGTAACCAGAGACTTGCTGGGGCAACCGACTCGCATGGTTTGGCATCAAGAAACGGATATTGCTGATTTGGATGTCGTGATCATCCCTGGTGGCTTTAGTTACGGGGATTATTTACGCTGCGGTGCGATCGCCCGTTTTTCACCCGTGATGCAGCAGGTTGTTGAACACGCCCGAAAGGGTAAGTTTGTCCTCGGTATTTGTAATGGTTTTCAGGTATTAACTGAAGCTGGACTTTTGCCAGGGATATTGACTAGAAATCGGGATTTGCATTTTATTTGCGATCGCGCTCTCGTGAAAGTTGAGCGTAGTGATTTCCCTTGGACACAAGCTTATAGCAATGGTGAAGTTATCACTTTGCCTATTGCCCACGGAGAAGGGCGATTCTACGCTGATAAAGCCACTCTGGCAGAAATTGAAGATAACGGGCAAGTCCTGTTCCGCTATGAAGGCGAAAATCCCAACGGTTCACTGAACAATATTGCCGGAATTTGCGATCGCCAGGGCAATGTTTTAGGGATGATGCCGCACCCAGAAAGAGCGTCTGACGCGATGCTGGGGGGAAATGATGGCTTAAGGCTGTTTCAGGGCTTGCTAGAGAAGGTAGCGGCATTAGCCTAGAGCAATTAAATATCGGGCGACTAAGTTAGGCGTTTTGCGATCGCTGTCTGAAAGATAGAAGACAGATTCTTCTACAGACAGCGATCGCTCTATCATCATGTCCGCTTGAAGAAGGCAGAGGGCAGAGGGCAGAGGGGCAGAGGGGAATGGCACTAAGAAAAACTGAAAGCTCGTCTGGGCTGGGTGTTGGGGGTAGGGTGTTGGGTGTAGGGAAAGATCAAGAAAAGTAAATATGAGTGGGGATAGAAATAAATTTTTTCCTCACTACACCCAACACCCGACACCCGACACCCAAAAGCCTGATATATAGTGGGTTTGCCGTTATCAAGCGTGCCATTCGGGGCAGAGGGGCAGAGGGGAAAGAACAAGGCACATTGAACTCTCCCCTGCTCCCATGCACAAGCGCAGGCTTTGAGGGGTGTGGTGAGAAATCCGGGATTCCTTCTGCCTCCTGCCTCCTGCCTTTCTTGATAAATTAACGAACCTCTTTAAGAGTATCAATTTGCTTGGTAAACAACTCAGTGAATAAACTAAGCACAGTCCGTTCTTCACGTACTTTTATATTGGCACTGATGGACATACCCGATTGTAAGTTGACGTTTTGACCCCTAATCATTAAGGTTTGTTTATCCAATGAAACTTTTGCCGGAAATCTATAAAACTGATGTGTTTGGTCTGGCGGTAATGCGTCTGACCCTATCCCAGCTACTTCCCCTTTAATATCGCCAAACTCGCTGTAAGGAAAGGAGTCGATTCTAACATCTACCTTCATGCCTTTCCGCACAAAACCAATATCTTTGTTAGTGATGAAAACTTCAGCTATATAGTTTTCATTTGGGACAATTTGCAGCAGTTTTGTAGTCGGATTCGCTACAAATCCAGGGTTTTTTGCTTGTAAATCGAAAACTGTTCCAGCTACAGGCGCACGGAGTTCTTGATATTTAACATTTAACTGTGCTTGAGAAATTTTACTATTAACATCTGCCAAACGCTGTTCATTTTCTAGGAGAACTTTCGTGAATTGACTATCAATTTCGGCAATGCGTGTTTTGTTATTAGCTATATTGTCTAAAATGTTTTTATCAGAAACAGCTACCGTATTACTTAGCTCTTGCCGCCCTTTTTGAATATCAAACTGGAGACGTTTCTGTTCTTCACCTAGTTGTGCTACTTCCGCTGCAAGGGTTTGTACTTGTTGTTGTTGATTTAGATATTGAAGCTGAGAAATACCGCCTTCTTCTGCTAATATTTTCAGTTTATCTAAAATCTGCTGTTGAATTGCTAAACCTGCTTTAGTATCTTCTAGTTTGACTTGGTTTTGGGAAAGTTGTTTTTTAATTTTTTCTACTTCTAACTCTGCCGCAGCATAGCGAGAATCTAATTCTCTTTTGGCAACTTGTAGACGTTGCTGTTCATCAATTCCCAATCTAGAATCTTGACCAGAGTTTTTTAATTGAGTCCGCAAGAAATCATTTTCTGATACCAAGGCTGCCCGACTTTTCAGTAGAAAAGCAGTTTCTGGCGGCAAATTTCCACGCATAAATAACAGTTCTGAGTCCGTGGCGCTACTTGCCCCCATCAATTGGCGATAAATCTGGTTTTCTTTAATTAATGCATTGCGGATTTTATTCAAAGAATTTAATTCAGCAACAGAAGCGATGGAATCAAAAGTCAGCAGTAAATCTCCTGGCTTTACGTCTTGTCCATCTTTAACATTAACGGTTTTGACCACTCCACTAACAGGAGCTTGAATTTCTTTGACTGTTCCTTCCGGTTTTAATTGCCCTGTGGCTGGCACAACTTGCTCAATTTTGGCAAAATAAGCCCAAGCAATCCCAAAGCAGGCTAGCGCCATTAGAGTCACCATAATTGTCCGCGACCAAATCGGAGATTGGCGCAAGACAATAGATTGCTCAAATTCTTGAGTACTTGAGTTGATTAAAGACTGTTGAGCAGCTTTCTGTTGTTTTGTAAGTATTGGTGAATCTTGCTTGACTCCATTTTTATTATTGCCGTTTTTATGATTGCTGTTGAGGCGATTCCCATTAATTTGAGTCATAACGATTTTGGATTTTGGACTTGTCGTTAGCGTTCAGACGTTCGGCGAGCGCTCAGTCGAGCCGTCGAACGATTTTGGATTTTTTGTAGAGCAGTTCTTGATGGGGTCAAGAAGAAGGGTGTTGGGGTAGGGGGTAGGGAAGACGGCGTTGGTCGGGGCTTGAAACCCTATGGTTGTTGGGGCTGTCTCTTTCCTCTACACCCCAGTTAGAGTCGATGTCCGTATTGCTACGGCGCACCTCTCCTTCAGAACCGGACAT
>NZ_JAYGHD010000209.1:0-4230 GCF_034932245.1 Nostoc sp. UHCC 0251 | reverse complement strand
TGCGTAGCTTCCTCAAGGAAAAGTTACCAGATTACATGGTACCAAGTGCAATAGTGATTTTGGAGTCCCTACCGTTGACTGCCAACGGTAAAATAGACCGTCGCGCCCTACCAGTAGTAGAATCACGCACAGGAATAGAAGGTACTTTAGTAGCACCACGCACCCCAGTTGAAACCAAATTGGCTTCTATTTGGGCGCAAGTCTTGAGAGTAGAAGCTGTAAGCATAGATGATAACTTCTTTGAGCTAGGAGGAGATTCCATCCTCAGCATTCAAATCATTGCCAAAGCAAAGCTTGTCGGCATAGAACTGACTCTCAAACAACTATTTGCCAATCAAACAATCGCAGAATTAGCTACAGTCGCAGGCACAACAAAAGTACTAGAAATAGAACAAGGATTAGTTACAGGAACGTCACCTTTAACACCAATTCAACAGTGGTTTTTTGAGCAGAAACTACCACAAAAACAACACTTTAATCAAGCATTTCTAGTTTCAGTACCATCTGACATCAAACTAGAGATATTAGAGCAAGTATGGGCTGTATTACTTGTTCATCATGATGCTCTACGCTTACGATTTACACAAACAGAATCGTCTTGGCACTCTGTTTATTCCGCACCTGGTGAATCAAAAGCAATCTCGTATTTCGACTTATCCACACAAACGTCCTCTGAGCAAGAAAAGACAATTGAAACCACTGGCAATGGCTTACAAGCGAGTTTGAATCTAGAATCAAATCTGGTGCAAGTAGCATTATTTTGGTTAGGTAGTGACAAAAAGGCACGATTACTAATAATCATTCACCACTTAGTAGTAGACGGTGTGTCATGGCGGATATTATTAGAAGATTTACAAACAGGGTACGAGCAACTCTCTTGTGGCAAAACCATTCAACTGCCGGCCAAAACCACTGCTTTCAAAGATTGGGCGCAAAAGCTGAGAGTATATGCGACTTCAGATATCTTAAAACCAGAACTGGCTTATTGGTTGAATGGATCAAAGTCAAATGTTACTAGCATCCCAGTAGATTATGCACAAGGTGTAAATACAGTTGCATCTGCCTGTACAGTATCAGTGTCATTAAACTTCTCTGACACGCATTCCCTGCTGCAAGATGTACCGAAAGCTTATAAAACTCAGATCAACGATGTCTTGTTAACTGCCTTAGTATTGGTTTTGAGTAGATGGACTAATTCTAAGTCTGTCTTGTTTAACTTAGAAGGTCATGGACGGGAAGATATTATCGATGGTGTAGATTTATCACGCACCATCGGTTGGTTTACAACAATTTTCCCAGTAGTTTTAAAACTTGAAGCAATAGAATTAGACAATCTTGGCAACACTTTAAAATCTGTCAAAGAACAATTACGTGCAATACCTAACAAAGGCATTGGCTACGGCTTATTGCGCTATTTGAATCAAGATGCAGAAATAACTGCCCAACTAACCACAATTCCAATGGCACAGATTAGCTTCAATTATCTGGGTCAATTTAGTCAAATTCTGAATACATCGTCTCTGATATCGCCTGCTAGTGAGTCTAGCGGACAATTCCAAAGTTTAGAAGGTCAACGCTCAAATCTAATAGATATTAATGCCATCATTAATGACGAACAACTGCAAATAAATTGGATATACAGTAGCAATATCCATCAGCACACAACCATTGAAAATATTGCCCAAGAATTTGTTTCTTATTTGCAAGAAATTATTGCTCATTGTTTAGAGCCAGAAAATATTGGTTATACGCCAACAGATTTCCCATTAATCAAACTTAACCAAAGAGAATTGGATTTAGTCTTGGCAAGACTTGCATTACTAGGTGAACTGGGTAAAAAGTCTTGGCAAAATATTGAGGATATTTATCCCTTATCGCCGATGCAAGAGGGGATGCTGTTTGAAAGTTTGTATGCTCCAGATGAGGGAGTATATTTTGAGCAGATAACTTGCACTTTCACAGGAAACCTGAATGTAAGCGTGTTCTCACAAGCTTGGCAGCAGGTGGTAGCAAGGCATTCCATCTTCCGCACGGCTTTTGTTTGGGAGTCTTTAAGCCAGCCTGTGCAAGTGGTCTATCGACAGGTTCCGGTGACTGTCGATACTCTAGATTGGCAAGAGTTATCGAATATTGAGCAGCAAGCGCAATTAAAGACTTTTCTTGTCGAGCAGCGACAACAAGGTTTGCAGTTGTCGCAAACGCCATTGATACGCCTATATCTGCTGCAATTGGATTCTGATACTTATCAGTTTGTATGGTGTTATCACCATATATTACTTGATGGCTGGTCGTTACCGTTGGTTTTGAAAGACTTGTTTGGGTTTTATCAAACAATTTCTCAAAGACAAAGTTTAGAGTTACAACCAACCATCAGCTACCGCAACTATATTGCTTGGTTACAGCAACAAAATCTCGATTTAGCTAAAGAATTTTGGCGAGAAAAACTCGTTGGTTTTATCGCTCCCACACCGTTGACTGTGAATAAACCATTGTTAAATCAGCAACAGCATTCTAGTTATAGTGAACAACAGATTCAGTTAACGGTGTCAGCAACAGATGCAGTGGTGAATTTTGTTAAACAGCATCAATTGACGGTTAATAATCTGGTGCAGGCGACTTGGGCATTGCTGTTGTCTCGCTATAGCCAACAAAAAGATATAGTTTTTGGTGCAACGGTGTCTGGTCGTCCGCCATCTTTAGTTGGTGTAGAGTCGATGGTGGGGATATTTATCAATACTGTGCCTGTGCGGGTGCAAATTGCAGATAACACTGATTTACTGGGTTTGTTGAAAGATTTACAAAACCAACAGGTAGAATCTGAGCAATTTTCCTATTACTCATTGGTAGAGATTCAGGGTCTGAGTGATGTGCCTAGAGGTATGTCTTTGTTTGAGACCATTGTCGTGTTTGAAAATTATCCAATGGATAGTGCTTTAGATGAAGACAATGGCGGTTTGACAGTCTCTAATTTCCGGGGCATTGAACAAACAAATTATCCCCTGACGGTTGTAGCTGGCATTGGTGAGCAATTTTGGCTGAACGTGAGCTACGATACTAGTCGATTTGAGCAGGAAACCATTAGCCGTCTGCTGGGGCATTTTATAACAATGCTTGAGGCTATTGTGGCTAATCCACAGCAACCTATTAATCAATTGCCGTTGTTGACACAACCTGAACAACAGCAGTTATTAGTTGAGTGGAATGATACACGAGTAGATTATCCCCAAGATAAATGCATCCATCAGTTATTTGAGGAGCAGGTGGCGCGTATCCCAGATGCAGTAGCAGTGGTGTATGAAGACCAACAACTCACATACCAACAGTTGAATAGTCGTGCTAATCAGTTGGCGCATTACTTGCGCTCATTGGGAGTGGGAGCAGATGTGTTGGTAGGGATATGTGTAGAGCGCTCTGTTGAAATGGTAGTGGGACTATTGGGCATTCTTAAGGCAGGGGGAGCTTATGTGCCACTTGACCCGGAGTATCCCACTGAGCGTTTGACTTTGATCATAGAAGACGCTCAGATATCGGTGCTGTTGACCACAGACAAATTGGCCAATACTATCCCCAACCAGAGAGCGCGTGTCATTTGCTACAATAATGATTTAGAAGCGATCGCTCTCCAAAGCCATGAAAACCCCACGGTGGAAGTGAGATCGGATTGTCTAGCTTATGTCATCTACACTTCAGGTTCAACAGGCAAACCCAAAGGAGTTAGCGTCACTCACCAAGGTGTCAACCGTTTGGTGATTAACACAAATTACATCAACATAGAACCACAAGATGTGATTGCACAAGCGTCAAATTACTCCTTCGACGCAGCAACCTTTGAAATTTGGGGAGCGCTACTAGTAGGAGCGCGGTTATTAGGAGTGAGCAAAGAGTTAGCTCTGTCACCAAAAGATTTCGCTGCTTTGATTCAACGGCAAGGGATCAGCATATTATTTTTGACGACTGCCTTGTTCAATCAAATTGCCCAAACAGTACCCTCTGCTTTCAATTCACTGCGGTATCTTCTGTTTGGAGGAGAAGCTGTAGATCCCAAGTGGGTGCAAGAAGTCCTGAAAAATGGTGGCCCGCAAAAACTGCTCCATGTCTATGGCCCAACAGAAAATACAACATTTAGTTCCTGGTACTTGGTGGAGAATGTTCCCGAAGACGCTACAACAATTCCCATTGGTCGGCCAATTGACAATACTCAAATCTACATCTTAGACGAGTATCTGCAAC
>NZ_JAYGHD010000208.1:0-4236 GCF_034932245.1 Nostoc sp. UHCC 0251 | reverse complement strand
CATCTTTCCTCCCTCACGGGAATATCCCTGACTTTCCTACCTGGGCAGTTACGATTTGCCCAAATAATAAGTGTGAATCCTGACAATTGCTGTGTGAAATTAAAAATGCAAATATGAATTTGGGGAAAGTTTGTATTTAGGCATTTAAATGACAGATTTTTTGTAAAAATGTCCTTTGTAATTAGTCATTGGTCTTTAATTAGAACTCATCATTTAACCAAGGACAAATGACAAATGTGCAAATTAGATGCAGATTAGCTTAGGACTTTGAAAAGCATTAGCGGATGAATTGCGTAAATCCTCGACAGAAAACGAGTAGTCAATCTGGAAATTTGTAGTTTTCCAGAAAGTTACTTCACTTCATAATTTTTGCGTAGTTTATAAGGCAAGGCATAATGCAATCTTGGATTCGCAGTGGTAGGATTCGTTCTTCAGGAACTTTTTGTACAGGCGTGGCGCTGATGATGACAACTTTATTCTCTTGGTCATCACCTTTAGCTGGTACACCGAACTTTAGTACAGCAACAGCCGCGTCAGTCAATGAAAACAACATCACTGCATCTAATATTAGGCAAACATCCCAAACTCGCTGGATTGAAATTGATTTGTCAGAGCAACGCTTACGTGCATGGGAAGGTAAAAGACTTGTTTATTCATACCGCATTTCTGGAGGCAAGCGATCGACTCCCACACCCATAGGTAGATTTCGGATTAATTCTAAGTATCGCACTCACCGGATGCGAGGCAGGGGCTACAACATCCCTGATGTTCCTTACACAATGTATTTCTACAGAGGCTACGCTATCCACGGCGCTTACTGGCATAACCGTTTTGGAACTCCAGTTAGCCACGGTTGCGTAAATTTACCTGTTAAGCAAGCTCGCAATCTCTACAACTGGGCTAGGAATGGAACTTTAGTAGTGGTGCGGAAATAATTCGTAATTCGTAATTCGTAATTCGTAATTAAGAGTTGCAATTCTGCCTTTGATGTATGGACAGGTGCGTTTACCGGGTGTAACGCACCCTACATCACTGCTAGACTAAAAACACATCTTCGAGGGATTTAGGAGCTATGAGCTACTCAACTACTCAAGTACTTACCCTGGAGGAATTTCTAAAGCTCCCAGAAACAAAGCCTGCAAGTGAATATATTAACGGTGAGATTATTTCTAAGCCAATGCCGAAAGGGAGACACAGCCGCTTACAAGGCAAACTCGGTGCTGTTATTAATGAAGTCACGGAGAATCAGAAAATTGCCTATGCATTTCCTGAATTACGGTGTAATTTTGGCGATCGCTCAATTATACCTGATGTAGCTGTATTTCAATGGGGACGCATACCGTTCACCGTTGATAATGAAGTACCTGATAATTTTGAACTTCCACCAGACTGGACGATTGAGATTCTTTCGCCAGAACAAAAACCCAACAAAGTAATTGGGAACATTCTCCACTGTCTAAAGTATGGTAGCCGCCTTGGATGGTTTCTTGACCCTGATGATTTCAGTATTTTGGTATTTCTACCAGAGCAACAACCAGTATTACTCCAGGGAGAAGATTTTTTGCCTGTATTACCAGAAATTCAACTTGCACTAACCGTCAATCAAGTTTTTGGATGGTTAAAGATGGGCGGTTAGAAATAACTCGCTTGGAATGATAAGGTGCAACGCCAAATAGCCCATCGTAGATATGGCTGGGGAAAACCAAATTATAGATATAAATCATGTCTATAATAGACATGATTATGAATACAAGAGGTAGGAGAATGCACTGGAGAATTGCAGAAGCGAAACAGAGGTTCTCCGAACTAATTCATGCTGTAACTAAAGAACCGCGACTCATCTACAACCGAAATGAACTGGTAGCTGTTGTTGTCGAAGCTGAAATGTTTGAGGAATTCTTGATGTGGCGCAAGCAACGCGAAAAGTTTTCTTTAGCTGATGCCTTTAAAGAACTACGTCAGATAGCTGCTGAAGAAGATTATATTCTCGAAGTACCCTCCCGCCAAGACCGTCTTAACCCTTTCGCTGATGCCATCGATGACTTTTCTGTGTGACACTAACATTATCAGCGAATTAGTAAGGCTGCAACCTAACTCTGGTGTAGCGAAATGGGCAGAAAAAGTTTCCTCAATAGTTCTGAGTGCAATCACCGTTGAAGAAATATTTTACGGACTGACATCCAAGCCTAACCCTAGAATTCAAATATGGTTTGAGAACTTTTTGGAAAATAACTGTCAAGTATTGCCCATCACCATTGAAATCGCCAAGCGCTCCGGGGAATTGCGAAGTCAAGTAAGATTAAGTGGGAAAACACACACCCAAGCAGATATGATGATTGCTGCTACTGCTTAAATTCATCAATTGACTTTAGTAACGCGCAACATCCGGGATTTTGACGGTTGCGGTATCCCACTTTTAAATCCTTTTAATTAACTCAACTGTGCCACAAGTTGATTTTCCAACAGCGTATCATTCGTTAACAAGTCTTCAACGGTGATTCGCAAAAAGCGTTGCTCATCAACTTGAAAGAGAATTTTTATGCGATCGCTTCCAGGATATCCGGCTGGCGTCAGTTGGGCAATTGTCCTCGCACCTTCTTGATCGTTGAGAGGTTTGACGCTGGTTTCACTATTGTCCATCCGGCGAGTAATTAAGCGATCGCCATCAAAATAAACTTCAGTACTACCCGTATCTGCTCCCAATTCTCCCATAATTAGTTCAATGCTGGGCTGATTTTCCACTGAAGCGCCTAAGACTAATTCCACTGGCTGACTCATCGGATATGCTTGCCCAGCTTTAATCAGAGAATGCCATTTGTGGCGCTGATTGCGGCGATCCCAGTAGCGGATACCATAACTATGGTAGAGAAAGTCTTTGATTTGTACGCCTTGAGCTAACTGTAATGCACCTTGAGCGATCGCTTCAAAGGGACGTTCGCAACGGATTTTTTCTGGTTCAAAATACTGTTTGATCCATGTCTGCACTGCTGGTAATTGCACTGTCCCACCAACTAACAAAACTGCATTAATATCTGGAAGTTCTATTCCTTGCCGTCTTGCTTGCTGCAACAGTGTCGTCATCGACTCATCTAGTAACTCAAAAAATGCGTGTTCTTTGAGGATATCGTCAAAAGTATCGCGGTTTAGTTTCAGTTCATAGCTTTCAAATGTCTCATCATCAAAATAAACTTCACTAGCTTGATTTTGGGTTGATAGCTGAATTTTTACCCGTTCTGCCAATCTTGTTGTCAACGGACTTACCGCCAGTTCTTGAGTTTTGGCAAAGTAATCTACTAACCAATTATCAATATCAGTACCGCCCAAATTTTGCCCAGCTTTCGCCAGGACACGGGCAGTTTTAACTTTTTGTTTTGAATCTTCAGCCAGGGACTTATTACCCCATTTAAGGAGAAATCCCAGTGGCTTTGTGGTTGCTTGCACACTTTGATCCAATCGGACAAGAGACAAATCCAAAGTGCCGCCGCCAAAATCAATCACCAAGAGAATTTCTTGATCTGCTAAACCATAACCCAAGGCGGCTGCTGTGGGTTCATCCAACATCCGCACCTGTTCGACCGGGAGGGCTTGACAAACTTTCCCCAACCAGTGACGATAAGCTTCAAAACTGTCTACAGGTACGGTTAATACTAAAGAGTCTAACCCTCCTTCCTGGGGTGCTAGTTCTTCAATTACTTTGGTGAGGAACCATTGCCCTACTTGCTCAAAGGTGACAATTTGCCCATCTAGTTCGGGTAAGAAACCTTGGATATCTGCACCAATACCCCGCTTGAAGCTGCGGAAAAATCGCGTTTCGCCTTTGAGGTCAAGACCGCGATCGCGTACTTGTTGCCCTACTAAGACTTGATTTTTTGTTGCGTCTTCAACATAAACCAAGCTGGGAATCAGTGGCGGATTGAGACTTTGTTTAATTGATAAACCTGGTAGAGTTAGGGTTTCTGGCTGCTGGGTTACAGGGTTCCAACGAGCAATGACTGTGTTGCTAGTACCAAAATCGATTGCGATCGCCATATTTTATATTTATTCTCTCGCACAAAGATGCCAAAGCTGCTTTATTTGTGATTATTCTCTATAAGCTACCAAGAAAGCAAATGCACCCATAGGCTTACTTCTTTGCATCCCAATCCAGATATCGATTCAGTCTGTTGCAGCGAAGTGTTAGCCCCGGATTTCTCACCACACCCCTCAAAGCCTGCGCTTGTGCAGGTTCGCTAGTGG
>NZ_JAYGHD010000207.1:0-4354 GCF_034932245.1 Nostoc sp. UHCC 0251 | reverse complement strand
ATTCTGAGTCTGAATGGCAAGGCTTACACTTGCATCTGACCGAGAGTTCAGCCTTCAGTGACAGTAATCTGCTGTCGGGCTGGCTTAGTTATGTACGGGCTGATTACCGTGATTCACTAAGCAACGAATCGCACTTCCGGCTTCCATGTGCCACCAAGCTTTCATTTTGCCGGGGACGCAACCAAACAAGTTTTTTACACCCAATGTTAATGTCAACTGGGCATGTGATTTTACTTTGGGTAGGTTAATCACTACATCTGCTTCCATTGCTTCTTTAGACAGTCGCAGATGGTTAAAATTATCACTGACGGTTTGGTAACGCTGACCTTGAAAATCGATAATGGGAAGATTGAGTTCTTCTAAAATAGGCAGATAGCCATTTGCCACTGCTACGCCCTTGGCACTACCAAAAGCAGGACTATCGCCCAAAAATGGCTTACCGCCAACCTCAATTACCATCTGGGCAACTTCGTAAACTAGTTCGGCACGGGTGATACATTCTTTACCAGGACGTGAGCCTGTAAGTAGATTCGGTTTGAGTAAAACGCGATCGCCTTTTTTTACAAACGCTGCCATACCTCCAAAAGGTTCCAGCAGTGTAACTAAAGATTCTCGTAAAGCCTCTCGTTCATAAGATGTAGCCCGGATGAGACTGACAGATGATTTTTGAGTCTGCATGGATAATAAATTACCAGTAATAACAAAAATAGCTCCTTCGCCATCAGGATAAAATCAACGCATATAACTACATATTTTTGCCTCCTTATCATCAATAAATATCTCAAAGCCCTATTTTATCGTAATGACTAGCTAGTTAGCGATGCTTGCTATTGCATCTTATAAGCTAGTCACAGCAAAGCTTTAATAGTTTTTGGAGATGTCTACTCTGCGCCTCTGTGGTTCGTTAAAAAAATTGACACTAATCGATCTGCTTTGATTCTCGACTCAGAGGTAAGATAGCACTCATCTGTTCTAGATTTAACACTGTGGCTAATTCTGCCTCATTCATCAATCCGCGTTCTAAGACAATCTGCCGTAAAGATTTACCAGTTTCTAAAGATTCTTTGGCGACAGCTGCGGCATTTAAATAACCGATGTGGGTATTTAGTGCGGTTACTAAAGCTAAACTGCCTTCGGCATAAGCTAAACAACGTTCCTGGTTTGCTGTGATTCCTTCAATGCAACGTTCTGTAAGGACAGCGATGGTATTGCCGAGAATTTCGATACTGTGAATTAGGTTATAGGCAATCAGGGGCATCATCACATTTAATTCTAATTGTCCGGCTTGCGCGGCTAAAGCGATCGCACTGTCGTAACCCATCACCTGAAAACACACCATTGATGTCATCTCTGCCATCACTGGGTTATATTTACCTGGCATAATCGAGGAACCGGGTTGCACTGGGGGGAGTTGAATTTCTTTCAAACCAGTTTTTGGCCCCGAATCCATCAGCCGCAAATCGTGAGATATTTTGACTAAATCTTGCGCCAAGTTGCGTAAAGCACCAGAAACATTTACAAATGGAGCCATACTCTGCATAGCTGCCATCAGATGCGGTGCAGGTTCTAAAGGAGTATCAATCAATTCTGAAAGAACTTCTACTACACGGGCGCGATATAGAGGATGAGTATTTAACCCCGTTCCGGCTGCACTACCTCCCAAACCCAGCACCATTAAATCTCCAGAGGCGGTGTAAATTCGGTTTTGGTGTTCTGTGAGAATTTGTGCCCAAGCCTGGAAATTCTCACCCAAACGCACGGGGACGGCATCTTGTAAGTGGGTTCTGCCAGATTTAACGATATCTTGAAATTCTACAGCTTTGTTTTCTAAGGATGCGATCGCACTATCTATTGCTGGGTGTAATGTCTTGGATAATGCCAATAATCCACCAATCCGAATTGCAGTAGGAATCACATCATTGGTAGACTGCCCATAATTAACGTGATCGTTGGGACTAACACGTTTATAATTGCCCTTTTCTTCACCAAGAATTTCTAAGGCACGATTTGCCAAAACTTCGTTGATATTCATGTGGTGGGACGTTCCAGCACCCGCCTGATAAACATCTACGACAAATTGATCCCGGAATTTCCCAGCCAAGATTTCATCAGTTGCTTGGACAATCGCCTGACTAATATCTTGGGGAATGCAATTTAGTTCTCCATTGACAATTGCTGTAGCTTTTTTAATGATTAGCCCAGCATCTACGTAAGTATTTAAAGGTTTTATGCCGCTAATTGGGAAGTTTTCGATAGCCCGCAGCGTTTGAATGCCGTAATAAACGCTACTAGCAATTTGGCGATCGCCCATCGAATCGCGTTCGATGCGGAATTGAGAGTCTGTGTGTTCAGTCATAGTATTGTTTTAAGAGAGCTACAGAAAACAAATTTTCCCACGCAGTCACACTCAGATACACTAATCTGCATAGATTTTGCATATTTGCCTCGCTGCTTGTTGCTTTACAGTCGTTAATTTTAAAGTTTGATTTATGAATTACGAATTACGAATTACGAATTACGAATTATTATGACTATACCCAACTGGATTACCTTCTCTCGCCTATTGGGGATACCATTTCTGCTTTACGGTTTATATAATCCCACACCTCAAGCCCAGTGGATATGTTTGGCGATTTTTCTCGTTGCTGCATTGACAGATTGGTTAGATGGCTATTTGGCGCGGAAACTCAACCAAATTAGTGAATTGGGTAAGTTTCTCGATCCCTTAGTCGATAAACTTCTGGTACTTGCACCGTTGCTGGTTTTTATTGAATTAGGAAAAGTGCCAGCTTGGGGAGTGTTTTTGATTTTAGCGCGAGAATTAGCGATCGCTGGTTGGCGGGTGAATCAAACGACAATTACCGGGGCGAATATTTGGGGTAAACTCAAAACTGTTAGTCAAATAGTTGCGATCGCACTTTTGATTGCGCCTCTGGGTAAAGTGTGGCAAACTCCCTCTCTGATTGCCTTTTGGATTTCTGTAGCCCTGACTTTAATATCTGGGGGTATTTACCTGATACCGCAAAAAGTTAGGACTAATGAAACGACAATATAGTATTGTAATTCAGTGGTCGATGGAAGATAAAAAGTACATTGTCAGCCTACCTGAGTTTGGCCCCTATGCACACACTCATGGAAATACCTACGCGGATGCTCTCAATAATGGTGAGGAAGTGCTGGAACTTTTGATTGAAGATTACCAAGCACAAGGAAAACCATTACCAGAGCCTTTGACTGCTAATGTTTCCTTTCAGTTTGTGCAATGCTCACCGTAATTATAAGAACACTCGGTAATTCCAAAAATAATGCAATAAAATTTGATCGGAGTTCTAAGGTATAGTCTTTATTCTTAACCCCTTGTACAGACGCGATTCATCGCGTCTCTCCTCACCCCTAAATATTTTCATGCCATCCAAAATTTTACCACCGCCCCTGAAACCTGGAGATTTACTAAAAGTAATTGCCCCTAGTGGTGCTTTGCGAGAATTTGAGGCATTTGAACGGGGTATAGAAATTTGGCGATCGCGCGGCTACCAACTAGAAATCAGTCCTCAGATAGATGACAAATGGGGTTACTTGGCAGGGACAGACGAAACCCGCCGTCAGCAATTAGCAGCAGCGTGGCAAGATCCTGATTGTCGTGGTATTCTCTGTTCCAGAGGCGGTTTTGGCAGCACCCGCATTTTAGAAGATTGGAATTGGCAACAAAATTCAGCACTTCCCAAGTGGCTTATAGGCTTTTCTGATATCACAGCTTTATTGTGGAGCCTTTATATAGCAGGAATTTCCGGCGTTCATGCTCCTGTGCTGACAACTTTAGCAGATGAGCCAGATTGGTCAGTTGAGCGATTATTCGATTCGGTAGAAGGTCGTCCTCTTGCGCCTCTCAAGGGTTGCGGGTGGGGTGGTGGCGTGGTGACTGGCACTTTATTACCTGGTAATCTCACGGTGGCTACTAACCTTTTAGCTACACCAATCCTGCCACATCTGGATGGTGTAATACTGGCGTTAGAAGATGTCACAGAAGCACCCTATCGCATCGATAGAATGCTGACGCAGTGGCGTTTGAGCGGTGCTTTGTCACAAGTGTGCGGTATTGCTTTGGGCGGTTTTACTCGTTGTGAAGCGCCGCCAACTGTGTCTAGTTTTAGTGTAGAAGAAGTGTTGCGCGATCGCTTGGGCGATTTGGGTATTCCGATTGTTTCTGACTTACCTTTTGGTCATGATAGCCCCAATGCAGCTTTACCAGTGGGTGTAGAGGTAACTTTAGATGGGGATGCGGGGATATTAGCGATTGATTAAGTAAGTCGGCGTTAAAAAATCCAACTATATGACAAAATGTAAAATCAGCGAA
>NZ_JAYGHD010000206.1:0-4367 GCF_034932245.1 Nostoc sp. UHCC 0251 | reverse complement strand
CACGCCCAGATTTAACTGAGAGGTGCGGGGAATAATATCCCCCATCGACTCAACCAAGATGTGAATAGATTTGGTGAAATGTTAGTAGAAACTGCCAGAGCGATTAACCCTAACTTAACCATATTAGATGGCATCATCGGTCATGAAGGAAATGGACCCAGCAACGGGGAACCTCGCCAACTGGGAATTTTAGCAGCCGCATCAGATATATTTGCTTTAGATCGAGCGATGGTAGAAATTCTCAATGTTCCTCCTGAACAAGTGCCCACAGTTGCAGCTTCGCAAAGGTTAGGAGTTTGTCCAGAACTAACTGCCATAGAGTTTCCGCATTTAAATCCTGACTTATTAAAAATACAAGATTGGCGGCTACCAGACAAGTTGATGCCCATCGATTTTGGTATGCCTCGCGTAATTAAGTCTACTTTTAAACATCTTTACACTCGATTTATCAAGGAACCAATGAGTGTTTACGGAAAGAACTAGTACCGTTGCGCGGAATTCAAAAGTTAAGACTGAGCGGAGTCGTAAAGCCTGCGGCATAGCTACGCTTAACGCGTAGCGTCTCGCAGAGAAGTGTCAAAAGGCTTATTGAATAAAATTTTCATTGATTTCAAATGGTTGTCTTTTTTCCACCGTACTGTACTAAGGAGATGAGGCAGACAAGGAGAATAATTATGCCCCATGCTTAATCCCTAATCCCCAATTTAATGCAAACTTCGTTACAGCAATTTGAATTATTAGCAAAGTAATCTGTAATTACCCTCCGATTGCTTAACCAGACCGCCCTATTATATTTAGTGGCGGTTTTTTTAGTTGATTAATTTGTTATACAATTTTTCGTATTAAATTTTAATTTATCCAAAAAATTATACAGATTTAGCTCTGAAAATTGGAATTGGCTATTTTGTTAAGATATGAGTAAAGTTTGGCGGTAATCTTTCTACGCCACCTTCTAAAATATCTTTTACTCTACCTATATATAGATTGACAAAAACGCTGTAATATTGCACAAATTTGAAAATCTAAATTCTGAAACATTTGTTTAGTGCTATCACTGAATTTCTACTGCCCTACACAGTTGACGCATCAGTATTTATTCGGTAGCTATTGTTGGTTACAACAAGCATTCCTAACATTTCTTGCCTAATGTCAAATATTTGTGTGTATAAATACTGTATAACAATCAAAAGCAGTGAGAAATATTCAGTGCAATTGCTGTTTTGTGTCCTGTATCACAAATTAACAATTCCAGTAAAATGACCTTATCAAAGGCATTTTAGGATGTTATAATCATGAAGTATCGGACAAATATGTTTTACTAATTAATCTTTAAACAGCAAAAAATGTAATTTATGATGCTGTCAAAGTTAGCTTTACATATACGAACCGTTACAACATACAGGGAACATCTGACAATATTAATTACAAAATAAAACATGTGTTGACTTGTAACTTAGTATTAAGAACTCCATGTATAAAAAGGCTATTATGACAGTTGTGGAACTGGTTTAAGTTGTAGGATGCTACACATTTTACAGTTTAAAAATAGCTAAAATAGTATTGATACTCTCAATCAGAGAGTAGTCCTACACAGTGTTACGAAGAACTTCAATTTTGTATGAATTCAAATAGCCAGTCTGCCAATTCTGCCGACACATATTCCCAACGTTTGGCAGACATTGTGGGAACTGCGATCGCTCTCTTGACTCTCATCCTACCCGTATTTGTAATCGCCCATTATTCTTCAACTGATGTTCAAAATAACCAGCAACCTCTGATCCAAAACCTACAAGGAAGGAATGATTGATAAAGCTTCCCAGTAGTACTTCACCAGCAGGAAAGCTACAAAAAGCAGAAAACTGATTTTGAGACAACCCCTGTAGATGTGAATGTATTTCATCAGAAATAAGCTGAATCTATAATTGTGTGGCTCCAGGTTTCAGTTGTATTGGCAGAATAGGGGCAGAAATCCCTCCAACAGCAATTAAGGGCGGGAGAGAATAATACCCTCTTGGAAAAAGGGTTGCGAATAAACTTCGCAACCCTTTTTCCATTTCAAGCGGAGTGGGGAGATGAGGGAGCAGGAGAAGAATTGGGGACAAGGGTGAGAACTTGAAACAAGTCTTTCCCCTTGTCCCCAATTCTCCTTGTCCTCTTGCCCATGCCCAATGCCCAATGCCCAATGCCCCATCCCGTAAAATGAATACCTTGGGAAGAGATCCATATTGCCCTAAAATTCTACACGGGGAGCGAAGCTGACTGAGTGCCCCCATGATTCACTGTTATCAGAGGAGCTTTTTGTGGATTTATCTCGTATTCCTGCCCAACCGAAATCTGGTCTAATCAACGTTCTGATTGAAATTACTGGCGGAAGCAAAAATAAATACGAATATGACAAGGAACTAGAAGCTTTTGCTCTAGACCGAGTACTTTATTCCTCGGTGCAATATCCATACGACTACGGCTTTGTACCCAATACTTTGGCTGATGATGGCGATCCCCTAGATGGTATGGTCATAATTGACGAGCCGACCTTTCCAGGCTGTATTATTGCTGCACGACCGATTGGCTTCTTAGAGATGATTGACGGTGGCGATCGCGATGAGAAAATCCTTTGTGTTCCTGACAAAGATCCGCGCTACACTCAGGTCAAATCTCTGAAAGACGTAGCACCACACCGCTTAGATGAAATTGCCGAATTTTTCCGTAGTTATAAAAATTTGGAAAAAAAGGTGACTGAAATTCTCGGTTGGCAAGATGTGGATAAGGTTGCAGCTTTAGTAGAAAAATCCGTCAAAGCTTATAGAGGATAATAGAGGAGTTAGGAGTTAGGAGTTAAGAGTTATAAATTTTTATTCCTAACTCCTCACTTTGATAACTTTCCTTTGTTACGGATTTTAAAATCTGCCACTAACCCAATATCAAAATGCAGCGCACTCTCCTTTTGGCAAAAATTCATAACTGCACCCTCACGGGGGCGAATATCAACTACGTGGGTAGTATCAGCATTGATGAAATGCTTTTAGAAAAAGCTGGCATCTTACCCTATGAGCAGGTGCAAGTAGTTAATAGTGCCAACGGTCAGCGCTTTATTACCTATGCGATCCCGGCTCCAGCCCACTCAGGAGTAATTGAGTTGAATGGGGGTGCGGCACGTCTAGGCATTATTGGCGATCGCTTGATTATAATGACTTACGGGCAGTTCACTCCAGAAGAGTTAAAAAGTTACTCTCCTACAGTAGTCATTGTGGACGAAAAAAATAGGCTGTTGGAAGTGCGGCGCTATGATGACCTGCTCGGTAAGGTCTAATTTCAAGGAAAATGTCAAATTTTGAGTTGTCGGATTCTCAGAGCTACATACCTGAAAAGTCATCTACCCTGCCAAGTAGCCCAGCAGGTGAATTTATCGTGCAATTCTGGGGTGTAAGAGGTTTGATTCCCACTCCAAGTAGCAATACTAGTCGTTATGGTGGTAATACTGCTTGTGTAGAAATGCATGTAGCAGGAAAACGCTTGATTTTTGATGGCGGCACTGGCTTACGCATACTGGGTAAAACTTGGCAAGAACAGCAACATCCACTAGAAGCCCATTTATTTTTTACCAACTGCCAATCAAATCGTATTCAAGGGTTTCCCTTTTTTGCTCCAGCATTTATTGGGGAAAATTGTTTTCATATTTACGGCACAGCTGCATCAAATGGAGCCTCAATCAAACAATGTCTGTACGATCAGATGCTCCAACCACACTTTCCTTACCCTTTACAGGTAATGCAGTCGGAATTACAGTTTTACAATCTGACTCCAGACAGTGACGTAAAGCTAGATGATGTCACCATTACAACTGCATTAATTAATCAAACTCAGCGTTCAGTTGGCTACCGAATTACTTGGAAAGGGTATAGTGTTGCCTACGTCACAGATTTGCACCAGAATGCTGATCAAGTGGAGCGAGAGCGGATTTTACAGTTTATTAAAGGCGTTGACTTACTGATTGCCAATGCCACTTACACTCCTCCTACGTCTCACAACCACGACTCTGCTGATTTACTCTGGCAAGCGGCGGTGAATGCAGGTCTGAATGCTGGTGTTAAACGGTTAGCCATTTCTCATCATCACCCAGATGACCATGATGATTTTCTTGACAAAGTTAAAGTCGATATTAAATCTGCCTTTCCTCAAGCAATGCTAGCTCATGAGGGTCTAGTATTAGCTGTTGGTAAGTGATTTAAACTTGCTCAAAATCACTGAGATGCAGTGCAGGAGATATTTGTTTGCCAAGGGCTATATGGGCTGACGTTAGCTGCTTGAGCTACTAGAGAGGCAGTCCAGTAAAAGTAGTTGACAAGATGCACAGTTTTTGCGGAGTG
>NZ_JAYGHD010000205.1:0-4423 GCF_034932245.1 Nostoc sp. UHCC 0251 | reverse complement strand
CTTGTGATTAAGCTTTCGTTACATAGCTATAAATTTTCTCGCCTACCTACTTAGATTGCAGACTTTATTTCATCAAACGAAGTAGGCTGTTCCAGTTAGTGGCAAGAATGCATCTGCCATTACTGACTGCTTACCATTGCTATTAACAACCAAATCTAATAATCCGTTAGCGTTGGGGTCAATGAGCGGTTTGCCGACAAAGTTTGGCAGAGTACCAATGATTCTTTGATCAGAAACTGAGGTAATAGATGCAGATTGTCCACCAATGGAAACCTGAGTATTCCCCAAAGTACCGAAGTTCTTACCGCCGATGACAAATGTATTACCACCTACTGCTGGCGCTCTCCAGGGGAATAAATCGTAGACAGTAGGATCTACCACCCCAGGATCGTTAGGAAGTGCAACCGTAATTAAGTTGTCAGTCAAATCAACGCCAACAATTGCACCTCCAGGCCCATGCTTGATATCTAAACCATCTGCAACACCAGTCAGGGTAGTAGTTTGTTGCACCTGAGTGCCATCTGGTGAGAGTTTGATGTTATAGAATTTGCCATTCCATTGCTGGGCAATTAAATTACCTCGCATTTGGTTTTGGAATGTTGTGGCACGGTACTCATCAAGCCCATTAGTTGAAGGAGTAAAAGTTGTCAGTGGAGCTGTATATACTCCTGGAATACTGGGGTCACTTAGCCCATAATAAGTATTCTGGCGATTGTCAGAGCTTCCACGATTTCGATTAGGATGACCGTAGTATTCACCTGCTTTGATCAGATTGAGTTCATCTGGAGCAGAATCGACAGTTGTTGGTTTTTGAGTTGTAGCCGAGGTAGAGATGTCTCCAAATGTTGCGTTATAACCATTCTCTGTGGCATAAAGTAATCCTTGTGTTGTGAAAGCTGCACCAAAGGCATTACGAAGTCCACTAGCGTATACGGAAACATCTACACCAGATTTGACTTTTGCTATATCTCCAAAGACTTGACTATCTGCCGGATTAAAAGTTAATCCACTAGGAATCTCATAACCAGCTGGTAGAGGATTTGGTAGCTCATACTTTATCTGCCCATTGAAGCTAGATTTTGAAATTTCAGCTTTGAGGATAGCAGCTGAGAAAGGAGACTCTGGAACACCGCCTATATTGTCATTGGTAATACCTGCATTAGTATTGCCACCAACATTAATGTATAAATCGCCTTTGTTATCAAACGTTAAAGCATTAATACCGTGGTCATGGTTGGAAACCGGTAGCCCTGAAACTAAAGATTTCCGTTGCGAAAAATTAGCTCCTTCGAGTATTGAAATTTCACCACTATAAGGAGAAAGTTCAGTTTTAGGAAAGCCTTTACCATCATTATTGGCATATAGCTTACTATGAGCAACATAAATACTTGGGGCACCAGAGGTATCGTAAGGGTTAAAAGCGATCCCTAATATTTGCTTATTATCTAGGTTCTTGATAGTGGTGATTGTTTGGGTAGCAGTAATGTTGTAGTTCTGATCAAAGGTGTATGCTTTGATTTCACCACTGTAAGTGCCCACATAAAACCTACCATCTGGGCCCCAAGCTCCGACCGTAGGAGAACTAACTGTAGCTACTGTTTTCTTGTCAAAGCTGATAGCAACGATGTCATTGTCGATGATGTCAACAGCAAGATTTGGAACAGTAAGATTTTTGTAGCTGTTATCTGTAGTAGTGATCGTGTGAGTAATGTTGGCTGTTTGGGCACCTTCTGCCACATTATCGTTCACTGCACTGATAGTGACTGTTTGAGCAACATTCCAGTTAGCAGCAGTGAAGGTCAAACTAGTCTTGTTGGCGCTGAGCTGATTGCCAGGTACAAGATTAATCGTCACATCCTCTGTGGGTTGGCTATTGAGAACTAAGGAGTAAGTATCACTAGCGCCTCCTTCCGTGACCTCAGTTTTGCCTTCTGTTTGTTGCAAAACTACTTGTGGCCCAGTCAATGCAATGACTTCAATACCTGTGATACTAGCGTTGTCAACGCTGGCTGCGAAATCAATGTTGAGGATGCCATCAGTTACAGTCTGGGTTGGGGCAGATAGAACCAAAGCAGAGTTATTACCTGTGAAGAAGGCATTTTTGGATTTGGCAAAAATGTCTATGTCATCAAAAACTTTCTGACCTTCTAGAGAAACATCAAATATCCTCTTATTAAAGTCAGTCCAGTAAATTTCTGTAAAGTGTAGATTTACGGCATAGTTGCCGTTCGCTACTGGAATTTGATAAGCCAAGTTTTTGCCATAACGCTCAGTTTGATACACAGCGTCGTCTTCCGTCTTGCCGATTGGAGCAGCAGTGGAATAGGTATCGCTTGTTCCTACGAAATACTTATCTGCTTCCCAAACTTGGCCTTTGGTATCGGTATAAGATTTAGTTGAGCCTGTATCGATCCGAATGGCTTTGCCTGTGGCTGGAGAACTATCGTTGTCAATAACATTAACAGCAACATTAGGAATGCTAAGAGTTTTGTAATTGTTATCTGTAGTGGTAATGGTGTGACTAATATTTACTGTTTGAGTTCCCTCTACTAAGCTATCATCAACAGCTTTAACAGTAACAGCTTGGGCTATATTCCAGTTATCAGGTGTGAAGATTAGGCTGGGCTTATCTAGGGTAATTTGATTACCGGCTGCTAAGTTAATCGTTACATTGCTTGTAGGTTTGGTATTCAAAACTAACGAGTAACTATCACCAGTAGCTGCTCCTTCAGTAACCGTAGTATTACCGCCAGTCTCTTGCACAATTACCTTTGGCCCAGTCGCACTCACAGGGATGATTTCAATAGCCGAGACTTTAGCATTGTCTTTACTGGCCAAGAAATTCAAGTTCAGTGTGCCATCTTTGACGTTAACATTAAAGGACTTGTCCAGAGCAATATTTTTACCGCCAGCTTGGGCAAAAATATCTAGGTCATCAACTACTAGCTGATTCTCTGCACTGACATCAAAGATGCGCTGACCTGCGGCATTCCAGTATATTTCTGCAAACTGGAGTTTGACTGTGTAATCTCCGTTGAGTACTGGAATCGCATAGTCCAGGTTACTCAACCAACGCTCTGTTTGATAAAGTGGGTCTGCGACAGTACTGGCGATCGCTGTTGTCGTACCATTAAGATTGCCACCAACAAAATACTGATCTGCGCTCCAAACTTGACCTAAGCTATCGGTGTACGCTCCACCTCCTGCATTGATCCGAATTGCGTTGGGTTTGGGTGGAGTATCACCTGAATCAGGTAGAGGTGCGGGTGCAGCGTTAGGCTGATAATCTAAAATCTGCACGACAGATGGTAAGCTTGTCGTTCCATCGGTGGCTTTAGTTACCGCAACGATATGGTTCAATCCTCCATCCGTTTGAGAACGTGTGAGGGTTATCGGAATATCGACAAAACCTCCTGTCCCAATCGTGGCAGACTTTTCATTAACAGCGATCGCTGAGTTGGCTTCAAAAGGATCTAGATCAAAGCCACCGCCGTTATTTTTAAATAAGCCAGCCTCCATCACTAGTAAGTTAACTGAAGTTCCTGGAGTACCGCTGACTTTAACTGTTTGGTTGGCATTTGAAACAGTTGTGGGTGCAGTTGAGGCTAGACCCAAAACCTGAATTGTTGGTTGGGTAGGTGCATTTGCTTGGATAACAACCTGTGAGCCATCTAAACTATTGGGAATTCTATAAGTCTTTCCTGTGTAACTGGTACTATCAGAGAAATCGACTGTGAGCGTTGTACCTATTAGTTCTAGACCAGAAACACTTCCTGACTCATTTGGCCCTGGAGCAGGTAAACCTTTGATACTGGTTGGGTCAACATCTACAGAAAAAGTGAATGTTTTACCTGGATCAAAGCTGTTAAAAGTGATTTCTACGGCATCAAAGCCACCGTCACGAGCTTTGAGGAACTTGAAAGCAGCAAATCCTGTTCTGCCTTCACTATCTACTGTGAAGTTCTTCGCTACAAGGTCACCAGCAGTTCCCGAAGGATCAAAGACTAAATCTGGAAGAATACTAGTGCTGAGGTCAATTACTACTTTGTTTATTTTTTCTTGAGATGTGGAATTATTAACAATCTTAAAAGAGCCGGAATTATAGGTACTGGCATTGATGCTATTGGCATTTGCATCATCAATGAAAAAAGAAGCTTTAGCAACCATGATGTTCTACCTACGAATAATTGCTTACTCAATCTCACGTAAAAGACATACTTCGTATAAGGGTTTATATAAATTTATAATGTTTTTATTTAAAAAAAATATTAATTTTTTTTGAACATTATATTAATCAAATACTTATAAAAATTGCATAAAGCTAGATAAATATTTTATGTAGTTTTTATTAATTTACCGTAAACATTTAATCAATAGACACGTCCGGAATATGATTTGGTTACAAAAAAATGGTAGAAAGGAA
>NZ_JAYGHD010000204.1:0-4451 GCF_034932245.1 Nostoc sp. UHCC 0251 | reverse complement strand
TTTTCAACCGACTCTGCATTTATATTATGCAGCTTAAATGCCGATTAGCTTATTACCCCGGATGGTGGGAACCAGGGCCAACCTTGGATGTATTAGTTAACCTAACTGCTTGGAATCGGCTACCCAAAGAATATCGGGAGGTTTTGAAGACAGCCACTATTGAAGCCAACTTGAATATGCTTAGTCAGTACGATTCCTTGAATGGGCAAGCGCTGACGCGGTTACTGGCTGGTGGTACAAAACTAGTTCCCTACAGTCAGGATATTATGCAAGCAGCCCAAAAAATCTCTTTTGAGTTGTTTGAAGAAAATGCCAGCAAAGATGCGGCTTTTAAACAAGTCTACGAACAGTGGAAAGCCTTTCGCCAGCAGATTTTTAACTGGAATCGCGTTAACGAATTAAGTTATGCCAATTTTGTTACATCTAGTAGCAGTCCTAAATGATTGGTAAATTTTTGACTTCCCCAAAGGGGCTGACTTCCGCCTTGGGGTACTAGCTTCCCAAAGATGGTAAGAAACTAACAATTCCCGGAAAAACAATAATCAACACCAGTACCAAAAGTTGCAGCAGAATAAATGGTATTGCACCGCGATAGATATCCTTTGTAGTTACTTCCGGTGGTGCGACACCGCGCAAGTAAAACAGCGCAAAGCCAAAGGGAGGCGTGAGGAAAGAAGTTTGCAAATTTGCTCCCAAAATTACACCGTACCAAATTAGGTCAATACCTAAGTTTTGGGCAACTGGTACAAACAGGGGGATGACAATAAAGGCAATCTCAAAAAAGTCGATGAAAAAGCCAAGGATGAATACCACCGCCATGCTGACAACCAAAAAACCGATTTTACCGCCGGGAAGATTGGCGAGAACATCGAACATGAAGCGATCGCCATTTAATCCCCGAAAGACTAAACTAAAAGCTGTGGAACCAAATAGGATAAAAACCACCATGCTAGTGATTCGCAAAGTGGCATCACAAACTTGACGCAGAGATTCTAAAGTAAGTTTACGGTTAGCAGCCGCCAGTGCGATCGCACCACCACAACCCACTGCACCCGCTTCTGTCGGCGTAGCAATGCCAAAAAATATACTTCCCAGTACCAATAAAATCAGTATTAAAGGCGGCATCATCACCTGAATTACCCGCCTTCCCAAAGCTTTCCCACCAATTTCTCTCACCTCAGCAGGCAACGCTGGTGCTAAATCTGGCTTCAAAAATGCCACAATTAGCACATGTAGGGCAAATGCACTTGCCATCATCAAACCGGGAATCACTGAACCGAGAAACAAGTCGCCCACCGACACACCTAACTGATCGCCTAGTACTACTAACACCACACTCGGCGGGATAATTTGCCCCAAGGTTCCTGATGCAACAATGACACCAGTGGCTAATTCTTTGTTGTACCCATAGCGCAGCATGATTGGCAGAGAAATCAAACCCATCGCTACCACTGTCGCCGCTACTACACCAGTTGTAGCTGCAAGCATTGCACCTACCAATATCACAGCTAAAGCCAGTCCGCCACGCAAGCGTCCCAACAAAATCCCCATCGTTTCTAACAGCCTTTCTGCTATCCCAGATTTCTCCAGCATTGCCCCCATAAAGATAAAGTAAGGGATAGCTAATAAGGTATAGTTTGCCATGATGCCAAAAATCCGCTGTGGCATGGCAGTGAGAAATACTGGGTCAAATACACCTAAACTAATTCCCAGAATTCCAAATAAAATTGCCACACCGCCCAATGAAAATGCTACCGGATATCCCAGCGACAACAGCACCAAAGCACCAGCAAACATCAGTGGCCCCAACCATTCATAAGCCAGCGTCATGATTTTCCTCCTGAGGTTCTATTCTGCTTTGGAGAATTGCCAAGTTTTTGATCGCCTGAGAAATTCCCTGAAAAATCAGCAGCACAAACCCGACAATAATCATCGCTTTAATGGGGTAACGAGGCAACCCACCAGGATCAGATGAGGCTTCCTTGATTTGCCATGAAGCCACAACGGCATCCCAAGAAAAAATGATTACGATGATGCAGAATGGGATGAGGAAAAATATAGTCCCTAGTAAGTCTGCAAGTGCCTTTCGCCGAGGCGGCCAATTACTGTAAAAAATATCAACACGGACGTGCTCGTTATGCTTGAGAGTATAAGCTGCTCCCAATAAGAAAACTAAATCAAAAATATACCATTGAGATTCTATGTAGGCGTTGGAAGTGAAATTATTACCACTAATTCGTCCGAGATATCGGCCGATAACATTCCATACACCAAGTAGGATCATTACTAGCACCAGCCAACTGGTAAATCGACCAATCCGTTCAGTGCAATTATCAATAATTTTTGATATTCTTAATAATTTTTCCAATGTTTATTTTGCCTCTCAAATTGATGTCAGAGACTTCTCTCAAACCCATAAAGGTTAGCTAGAGCTTTTTTGCTCAGAAGTCCATAAATAGTAGTTTACAGCCCGATAGTCAGAAATCTGAGCCTTTCAGGAGAAAATGTTTCTATGTAACTTATTTAACGCCAATGGTAATTTATTTCAAGTGATTTAAATCTTTTAGGAGTTAAGGTTAAGGTTAAAGTTAATAACGATGTTTCTACCAGCGATCGCTTACTGAAGTTATTTGTAGCAAATAAATTGTTAATTTTAAACAACTATTCAAAAATAATTTTTCAGAAGCAAATATATCATTAAAGATTATATAAATATTAGATTCAAAGATATTTTTTAAGAATTATAATTTGTTTGGCTTTCATGAAAAAAAACATTTTTTGCTGAATTTATCTCTAATTGTTGGCACTGTTACAACCCGCATTTTTGAAACCGCTTACTATACCTGAGTAGTTTAAAAAACAAAAGTAGTTCGTCAGGAACATAAGTCTATTAATACTAGAGAGTAACTTGTTGTTATCCTATCCAGCTAAATCATAGTAGGTTGGGAAATTCTTAACAGTTTCGATTTTTTTTATGAACTCTGAATCGAAAAATTAACAATAACTATTTAGTTTTTTCTGCGCCACTAGTTAAGAGGTAATCTATGGTGCGAAACTCAAAGCTAGGGTACAGAACGTTCCCTAAGTCTATTCTGCGTCCATCCGTTGCTATAGGTATAATCGCATCTTTATTGGTTGGCGGAATAAGTTTTTATATAGTAAAACGCTGGCAAAATTATGCAAATTCAGAGGCACAAGTGCCAGCAACACAATTGCCACAGTTAAAAACGGTAACAGCTTTAGGGCGGATTGAACCACAGGGAAAGGTAATTAAACTCTCTGCTGCGGTGTCTGCGGAAGGAAGTCGGGTAGAAAAGTTGTTAGTGAAGGAGGGGGATAGGGTAAAAGCAGGACAGGTGATTGCGATTTTGAACAGCCGCGATCGCTTGCAAGCAGAATTAAAAGAGACGCAGGAACAAGTACAAGTAGCCCAGGCAAACCTAAACCGCACCCAAGCAGGTGCAAAACGTGGTGAAATTGCCGCCCAAAAAGCTGCGATCGCTAACTTAGAAGCAGAACGCCAAGGTGATATTAATACCCAAACAGCGACAATTGAGCGTTTCCAAGCCGAAGTGCGTAACGCCCAAGCAGAAAACGAACGCCATGAGAAGCTATATCAACAGGGTGCAATTTCCGCCTCTCAACGAGATAACAAGCGTTTGAACTTAGAAACCGCCCAAAAAAGCCTGCAAGAAGCACAGGCACAGTTAAATCGTATCCAATCAACTAGCCAGCAAAAGATTAAACAAGCCACAGCAACACTCAATGAAATCGCCGAAGTGCGCGGAGTGGATATAAAAGCTGCCCAAGCAGAAGTCAATCGGGCCGTAGCAGCCATGAATCTGGCAAAAGTCAATTTAAAACAGGCCCAAGTGCGATCGCCTCAAAATGGACAGATATTCGAGATCCATACCCATCCTGGCGAATTAGTATCAGATGATGGCATTGCTGATATCGGACAAACCAATCAAATGTATGTCATAGCCGAAGTCTACGAAAGCGATATCGGCAAAGTCCGTTTAGGGCAGCAAGCGCAAGTATTTGGTGATTCCCTCTCGATTGAATTGCAGGGAATCGTAGATCGCAAGGGCTTACAGGTGCGGCGGCAGAATGTCATTAACACAGATCCTGCTAACAATATTGATAACAGAGTAGTGGAAGTTCATATTCGACTAGATGAAGCCTCCAGCCGAAAAGCCGCCACCTTAACCAATATGCAAGTTAAGGCAGTAATTGAATTATGAATTGGGCATTGGGCATTGGGCATTGGGCATGGGGCATGGGGCATTGGACGATAATATAAATAGTTCTTCTCCCCCTGCCTCTCCTGCCTCCCCTGCCTCCCCTGCCTCCCCTGCTCCCCTGCTCCCCTGCTCCCCTGCTCCCCTGCTCCCCTGCCTCCCCTGCCTCCCCTGCCTCCCCTGCCTCCCCTGCCTCCCCTGCTCCCCTGC
>NZ_JAYGHD010000203.1:0-4624 GCF_034932245.1 Nostoc sp. UHCC 0251 | reverse complement strand
TTGATTTCTGAAAATATTTCAGTAGGGTGTGTTATGCCGTAGGCTAACGCACCATTGAGATTTTTAGTACGCTATAGCCATTTTCAATCCGATGAGGTACAAGTATGCAAATAAACCTAACCCCCTAACCCCCAACTCATCGCGGGAAGGGGGAACAATTCAAAGCCTCTCTCCTTTTAGGAGAGAGGTTTGGAGAGAGGTCAAAATTGTATTTCACTGGGTTGATAACCGCTATAGCGCTAGCGTAGCGCACTAACTCCTGTAGAGACGGAATTAATCGCGTCTCTACTTCTTCACCACTTGCAGGCGCTGAGTTACCATCGTCATCCCATTACCCCGTAAAATGACAGCAGAAACCCATTGGCTACCAGGGGTAGATGGTGCTTGCCCCGTTTTAAACAGTCCACCAGATGTTAGTAATTGTAAATCTACAGATGTGGGGTTGAGAAATTTATCTGGTTTTATGGGTTCTTCTAGCGCTGCTCCTAATAGAAAATCATCACCAAGCGGCTCTTGAACGATCGCATCAAAATTATACTTCTGACCAACTTGCACCTGCTCTGGTAATTTCATATCAATTTGGGGCGGCTTGCTGCCAGAGGTAAGTTGGGTACGTTCTGACAAAATGTCTTGGCGGACTATTTTTCCGCCTACAATGCGCTGACGCGACTTAATCGTGGCATTGAGAGCCGAATTATTACTGTTAGCAGAGGGTAAGCCAGTTATCTTCGTTTCTGTCTCGGCAATAATCGCATTGCCTTCAGGTTTGGAAGATAGCAATTTTGTACTGTATTGCAATTTGGGATATCGTTGCCAAAGTGAAGTCAAAGACTTTTCAAGGGTTTGGAGGTTTAATCCATCCCCATGAATGAAGTTAGGGCTGTAGAATTGCAACACCCCTTTCACATCGCCCAGGCTGGCGGCGGTATCAACTTGTGTCAGTAGGTTTCTCAGATCGGCTGGTGCATTTTGGGCTGTACCAGCTTGGACTAATTGCTGTGGTGTTGCCGCTTGAGTGCGTTGCCAACCACTTGTTAAACCAAGGGTTAGCAGGAACGAAACCAAGCAGATACTAGCTGGAAATCTGAGTTGGCGTTTCACTAAAGCGGTAATAATTGTAGTCATTGGTAAGAGTTTACTGATTTGATTAGAGAAAGTAAGGAAATTGTTTTATCTTAGTTAAGCTAGACGCTAAACGGTAGAGGTTTGATGGCAAACGCACCGATACGATTATTAATAGCTGCCAGTGGGACTGGTGGTCACTTGTTTCCAGCGATCGCACTGGCACAAAAACTGCCAGATTATCAGATCGAATGGCTGGGAGTACCCAATCGGCTAGAAACTCAACTTGTCCCTAAAGAGTATCCCTTGAATACTATTGCAGTTGAAGGGTTTCAGCAAGGGTTTGGACTCTCCTCGATTCGCATTTTGGGTAAACTCGCTGGTTCGATTATAGAAGTCAGACGAATTCTCAAGCAGGGAAATTTTCAAGGGGTGTTTACTACAGGGGGTTACATTGCCGGGCCAGCCGTCATTGCGGCGCGTTCTCTCGGTTTACCCGTGGTTTTCCACGAATCTAACGCTTTACCAG
Source organism: Nostoc sp. UHCC 0251 (assembly GCF_034932245.1). Lineage (NCBI taxonomy): Bacteria > Bacillati > Cyanobacteriota > Cyanophyceae > Nostocales > Nostocaceae > Nostoc > Nostoc sp. UHCC 0251. Next base: position 3,033 of record NZ_JAYGHD010000203.1, on the reverse strand, counting down.
GTAAAGTAACTCGTTTTTTTGGCCCTTGGTGTAGTGCGGTAGCCTTGGGATTTGAAGAAGCTGCTAAGTATTTGCCCCGTGCCAAAAATGTCTGTGTTGGTACTCCTGTGCGATCGCAATTTCTCGATGGGGCAATTGATGCACCGCTGGATTTAGCTATCCCTGATGGTGTTCCTTTAATTGTCGTCTTTGGTGGTAGCCAAGGCGCAGTTGCGGTCAATAAGTTGGTGCGCGAATCTGCAAATGCTTGGTTTGATGCTGGTGCTTATGTAGTACATTTAACTGGCGATCGCGACGAGGAAGCAGATAGCCTTAAACATCCACAATACATAGCCTTACCTTTTTACAACAATATGGCAGCGTTGTTGCAACGAGCTACTCTAGCCATTAGTCGTTCTGGTGCTGGTAGCTTAACAGAATTGGCAGTATGTGGAACGCCAGCGATTTTGATTCCTTACCCCTTTGCCGCAGAAGACCATCAATCTTACAATGCAGACGTATTTACAAAAGCTGGTGCGGCGTTAACACTGAAGCAATCGGAGTTGACGACTGAAGCATTGCAAAGTAATGTGTTGAATTTGTTGCAATCACCGGATGAGTTAGCAAAGATGGGGGAAAAAGCTCATGCGATCGCAGTTCCCGATAGTGCCGACAAGTTGGCGAAGTTACTGCGTGAGGTTATAGAAACTTAAAAAATTTAAAATGGAAGATACTAAGAGATCATAGGAATTTATTCTCTAGATTATGAATATCTTATTTAACCAGAAATTCCGTCTCACAGTCGGTTGTGCTGCCTTATTACTTGCCAGTTTAGCCAGTAACCATCTATATACTCAATCAAAAACTAAGCAGCTAGCCCAACAAGATCAGTTATTTACTCAGCCAGAAAATTTTGCTCCGCTTAAATCACAGATATCCCTCACCTCAAATCAAGTTCTTGATCAACTTGATTTGAGGTTTCAAAATCCTTTAATCTCTCAACAAACATCTGATGAGATTATAGGCAAGCAAAATGCTTTTACATCTCAACATGATTTATTAGCAGCCTCTGCGCCCTATCCAGTTGTCGATGAATTTAAAAAATACAAATTTAGCATTAACGGTAGCCAGGTTGTTACTCCAGTAAAACTGCCAAGCAGTAAGGTTAACTTCAATCAAGGAGATTTGTTAACAGTTCTCGTTAATACTAGAAAATATTTTCAACTTTATAGTTCAGAAGACCCAGATGTTATGCGTACAGGAATCCTTGCTACTCAAGGGGTTACTGTGCCAGATATCCTGAAAACTTTAGATTTCATGATTGCTGTCTTAAAGGAGGATATTGCTAATAATCGAGCTACTCGTTTACAAGATCCTAAATTTATCAATTCCAATTTCAGAGTTATCAAATGGTCTGCTCATAACCCAAAAAGTAAAAAACAGAAACAATTACGAATTACTAAATATGCTGTATTTACTCACCCTGGTTCTCGCAAGAAAACCTCTAATTTTAACACAGCAATTTACAGCCTAAAAGATAGCTCTAATCAAGATAAATTCTACACTAAATACACAAAACAGGATGTTTTGTCGGGTATTTATGAACCAGGCGGTAGAGAGTATGGAAAAGTTAAGAGTCTCGCTTATCTAACTAGAACTGCCTTAGAAGAAGCGCTGATGCAAGGAACAATCTTGATTAACTTTACAGATGGTTATAAAGCATTTTTTAACGTAGATAGAAATAATGGAATGTCTTATGTTCGCGGATTAAAGGCAACAGCACAAAAACGTTATTGGTATTTTAGAGAGGTTGATGCTATTAAAGGCTATGGATACAAAATAGATGCAAAAATTTCCATTAAACCAGGAGTAACCTTTGCTGGAGATGTTTTGAATATCGGTTTAGGTAGAGTGATTATTATTGAACATACTAAAGGTGGCCGCAAACACCTGCAAATGGGAGTTATGGCTGATACGGGGGGAGCATTTTTACCCAATCTTTATCAACTCGATTTTTTGGCAGGTATTTTTAAGAGTCAAAAAGAATTTCAACAGAATATCAGCCAATTGCCGGAGTATGCGACAGCATATTTTTTAGTAAAGAAGTAATGCATTGATAATTTGTAATATTAAGTTTGGATAATTACAGCAGATTGCGATTTAATGAGGTACAGATAATCGTAGGTGCACAACATGTTCATTGGTGTCAACTTGAGGTGAAAGTCAGCCTAGAACCAGCTTTTAAATATTGTCTCATTGTTTCGTTCCCAGTCTCCGACTGGGAATGCTGTCCTAGAGGCTCCGCCTCCCTTACTGGCGGCAGAGCCGCAATTGAAGTGCATTTCCAGCCCAGAGGCTGGAAACGAGATTTGGCAAAGCTTTTAGCTTAAGTTGACACCTATGAATATATTGTGCCCCTACACATGTACTTCATTTACCTGAAATACGCTGTAGTTAGATGGGTGACAGCTCACTTGGTTTAATTACGAATTATTGCTGGCTTGATGTCAAAAAGCTATGCACGGGTTAACAATTCTAAGTTGTGACCATTTGAGTCATAGAAATAGAAGCCACGACCTCCTTTCCTGTGGTTAATTTGTCCTTTATTCTGATGCATGGGGTCGCTACTGTATTCAATACCTGCCTCTTTGATGCGGGCAAAAATTGCATCAAATTCTTCATCAGTGACATGGAAGGCATAATGATGCGACTCGAACACTTCAGCGTCAGCGAAGTCGAGCGTCAGTACATCGTTTATATGCACAGCAGCGAAGTGGCCGACGGGAACCTCGACCTCTAAACCAAAAATTTTTGCAAAGAACCTTGCCGATGCTTCCTTGTCATGTGCAGGCACTATGGTGTGATTTAGTGTAATTGTCATGTCACACCTCCCCTTTTAATGTTGGTAGTAATTGATATCAACTTTCTATTCAGAGTCGATAACAACAATGTCTCTTTCCTATTTTATCTTTTGGGCGCTGACACCTACATACGCTTTTATAAGTAAAGCTGATAAAACTCATCAGCTTTACTGAAGTAATAAAAGTTGATTAA
>NZ_JAYGHD010000202.1:0-4632 GCF_034932245.1 Nostoc sp. UHCC 0251 | reverse complement strand
AAAAACCTCGCCCGAAGTCAAGCGACAATCATCATCCCTTTCCCCTTTCCCCTTTCCCCTTCATCTATTATGTTCCCGGACGAGAGCGAATATGATCAGGTATATGATGGCGATCGCCTAATATTTCTAACAAAGGCCCATTAACGTCAAATTTAACCATACTTACCGACGCGACCAAAATATTCACCCGATAGCGATAGCGTCCCAAATCGATTCCCAGTAAACTGCAAAGCATAATCCGAATTGTGGCTTTATGGGAAACTACTAAAACATTACCTTGGGAATGTTTTTCTTGAATTTCAGCAATTACAGGCATAGAGCGGTTAGCAATATCTACCGCAGTTTCTCCACCTAGTGGTGCATTCCAAGCGGGTTCTGTCACCCATTTTATATAGTTTTCTGCGTAATTCTCTTGGGCAAACGATTTACTCTTCCTTTCCCATTCGCCGTAACTACCTTCTCTAAGTCCATCGCGCAACTGCATATCCATACCGATAGCATCACAAAATGGCTTGGCAGTTGCAATTGTGCGCTTCATCGGGCTAACATAAACAGCCTCCCACTTCAATTTTTGATAAACATCGGCAAAACCGGATGCCATCTGCATCCCTTCAGAAGTCAACTCTGCATCAGTTTCACCGCAGAAATTACCACTTTGACTAAAAGTAGTTTCTCCATGTCGCAGTAAATATAAATTGAGTGTCATAGCTTGTGTAGCGATTGGGATAAAAGAGTTTGTGCAAAAATAAAATACCATTAATCTCGCAATCGATTCTGTGACACGAGGACAAAGTAATCAACCAAAAAAGTCAATCAACCACAAACTTGTATCTTCGATTTCAAAAGTAGCATTTTCAGCTATAGGACTAGTATTTGATTTCTGAAAAAACTCAGTACAAGTAGTAAGCCTTCTTTCCCCTTGCCTATCGCCTATTGCCTATTGCCTATTGCCTATTGCCTGTTATTGCCAGTGATAAAGCCGCGAGTAAAAGGTAGGAAATGTTGGAAAAGTTGGATGTTTTGTAGAAACTATTGAATAAATCTAAAAAATTGACAATTTACAGCTATTTAACTCAAAACTCAGTACTTGAGTTTTACTCTAAAGGCTTACCTGTTCTTAATTTTGCTCTATTTTATTTTTGTCGAACTTACGTTGATATTACAACGCGATCGCGGTTAGTGATGAATAAATCCTGGTATAAAATTGTGGTAGACACTGTAAGAAGCTTTATGTGTTTAAATTCCAATGTATCAAGGATTTGTCAGTAATCAGACCCAACAGTTGAAACAATAAATTTCTTAACTACTGAATGTTGTCTTCTGCCCGCAGTTATAAATACTGTGGACTAGTATAAAGTTTACTTAAGTGATAAAATTATTGAAATATTCCAGAAATAAATTTTATATTAAGATACTTATAAATATGTTAGATGAACCAATCAAGCGGCTAACCATAAAAATGCTCAAAAGCATAGCTCGTCTGAGAAGCTGACTGCCTCAAATAACAACAAATCTAGCGGCAGGCATTCATAACCTCACCCAACGCTCTAAATGGTCAGTAAATTAACAATTAGTATACGCCACATGAGCCAGAACCCTCTAGTTAGAAAAAAACTCCGGAGTCGCTTTGAAACAGTCAAACTGTTGGAAAGCGGAGGGACTGGTAATACTTACTTGTTAGGAGGGGCTATACGTAAAAGATATCAATCTTCTCCCCCCAGAAAAAGACTTCGAAATCGCTTTGAGATTGTCAAACACTTAGGAAGCGGGGGATCTGGTGATACCTACTTAGCCGTAGACCTAGATTTACCAGGGCGACCCCATTGTGTTGTCAAACACTTGCACCCGAAAGATCCCAACCCTGCTGTTTTACCCATCGCTAAAAGCCTATTTGATCGGGAAGCGGAAGTTTTATACCAGCTAGGTAATGACCACGACCAAATTCCTAGACTGTTTGCCCATTTTGATGAAGATGGGGATTTTTATTTAGTCCAAGAGTTTATTGATGGTCATGCATTGACTCAAGAAATTTTACCAGGCCAGCGTCTTAGCGAGAATGCAGTCGTAAATTTATTAAAAGGCATCCTGGAAGTGCTGTCCTTCGTCCACGAAAATAATATCATTCACCGCGATATTAAGCCCCAAAATTTAATGCGGCGGCACTCCGATCAGAAAATTGTGCTAATTGACTTTGGGAGTATTAAAAAAATTGGTGCTTTAGGAGCAGGCTTAACAATTGCTGTTGGGACTCCTGGCTATATGCCAAGCGAACAGGCTAAGGGAAAGCCAAAACTTTGCAGCGATATCTATGCAGTAGGGATGATTGGTATTCAAGCTTTGACAGGTTTAATACCTGAACAGCTACAAGAAGATCCTAATACTGGAGAAGTTATCTGGCGTGATAAAGTGCAGGTAAGTGATAGTCTTGCGAATATTTTAGATACAATGGTTCGCGATCGCTATAGCCAGCGTTACCAATCTGCCACAGAAGCTTTGCAAGCGCTAAATTCTGATCTGGGGTTGTCAGAGTCCTTAAAATCTACTGCCATAAGCCAAAACACTGGTGATAGCTATTTACTAAGTTATAAAAACTTTATTTTGTTATTGGGAATAGGGCTTGGTGCTGCCACTAGTTTGATAGTACTAGTTTTAATCTATACATTCATCAATACAGGTACATCACCTCCAAACCAACCGACTCAATTAAATAATTTTAGAGAAAAATTGCTTGAGCAACGGTTCACTAATATTTAGTATCAAAAGCTTAGTAGCTAACCCTGGCGGCTAATAGGGGAGTCTCTAAAAGCAATCCCACCATTGCAAAAACAGCTAAAGAGGAGATTGAAGCTTACTACATTAGAAATACTTAATCATCTACCAGCAATCATAAAATTTGCTATTTACTGACTTACTCCAGATTTATGCTTAACCTAAATATTTATAGATTCCTGTAGGATAAATAAAATAAACAATATTTAAACATATGGACAATACAAATCAAAGAAAAGCTTTAATTAACGGTGAAATCGGCCTTTTTCTTAGAGGTTTGATTATTGGGAAAGTGCTGACACTTATGGTTATTGGCGGACTGCTTTGGTGGTTACTCAAGCCGAATTTAGCGTCCCGCAGCAGCGTTAATTCCTCTAATCAAAATTTTAATACCCTCTCTAGTACTGGATCAACTTTTCAGACAGTTGCTGATGTCCCCACTGACTCATTCAACTACGGAGGCAGTACAGCTTGGGCATCTATTCGGCAATTAGTAGATTCTCAGATCCAGAGCGATCGCCCTGAACTACAATTACGCTATGTAAACCCTGTTAATGATAGCCCCGGTTCTAGCTCCGGCATTCGGATGTTGCTTGATGGGAAACTAGACTTTGTTCAGTCTTCTCGTCCCCTTACAGATGAAGAACAAGCTATGGCAAAAGAGCGAGGCTTCACCCTTGAGCAACGTCAGGTGGGTAGGGATGGCATAGCGGTGGTAGTCAACCCATCACTCAATGTGCCTGGTTTAACTGTTGAACAATTGCAGCAGATTTATTTGGGAAAAATTACTAACTGGAATCAAGTAGGTGGGCCAAACCTAGCCATTACACCTTTTTCGCAACGACCAAAGGATGCAGATACAGTAATATTCTCTAGCAACAGCGACTTAAAGGGGCAAACACTAGGTTCTAATGTGCAGTATGTCTACTCTACTACAGAGGCAGTGCGGCAACTCAGTAAAACCCCTGGCGGTGTCTATTACGCTTCTGCCCGTTCAGTATTACCTCAATGTAGTGTGAAGGCTTTGCCATTGGGTAGTACTTCTGATCAGCTAGTTCCTCCCTACCGCGAACCTTTGGTATCGTCTGAGCAGTGTCCCCGTGAGCGCAACCAGCTAAATACTCAGGCGATTAAAGATGGCAGTTATCCGATGATTGCTAATTTATTTGTGATTATTAAGCAGAATAAAGGTCGAGAACAGCAAATTGGGGATGCATATAGCAAATTTTTATTAACTGACCAAGGACAAAGGGCAATTGAGCAAGCTGGTTTCGTCGGAGTTCCCTAGTAGATTTGATGATGTTAGCGATCGCCATGAGAACCAATTTACAGTAACACGAGTAAAAGCGATCGCACATCATTCCCCCACTAACGCCAGTGCTTGATTGATTACACTCTCAGAGAGATACATTCCCAAAGAGCGCAAATTCTCTAAAATCGGTCGTGCTGCTGGTATTTTGCCACGTTGCTTTGCAGTCAAAACTAGACCAAGTGTTCCACGAACCGGAATCCCCAATACTGCTGCACATCGCCGAGCAGCAAGATCATCCACAATTGCTTCTGTACCAGGGTGCGTGTACGCCCATGTTAAAACAGATGATTCACCTTTGCCTAAATCCCAGGACTGGATAATCTCAGGTGTTGGTTGTGTTTCCACCACAATTAACCAGTTTGTTTGCGTAAGTATTACAACAGTAGGGTCTTCTGCACCTCTTTGCTGAATTTCCAGAGCTACCGCAGATGGAACTAGAATTTGCTCACCTAATAATTGCAACAAATCAACTAAACCCCCTCTAGATAAAAAGATGAGCAGGGTGGTTTCATACAACGAGAGAAAAAAACTAAAACTGGGTTTCAAAGCCT
>NZ_JAYGHD010000201.1:0-4724 GCF_034932245.1 Nostoc sp. UHCC 0251 | reverse complement strand
CTGTAGTTCCCCTTTTCTCCTCTTCTTTGAACTCCATCAATCACAGCATAAGCAATGATAGTACTCATCCTCAAAACTTTTCGAGGCAAAAAGTGCTTTATCTTAACCTCTTACCGATGCTTATGCCCTTTCTTTCTCAATCTGCAAGCGACGATCAAAGTGCTAAATAGAAGCGCTCCAGTAACAGAAGAAGGTTCTGGAACAGGCTCAGACTCTACAAAACGCACACGGATATCTTCATCAACAACTGTCAAGACACTTTCTTGACTAAACTGTTGAAGGTAAGCTTCAATAATTTGGTTAATAGAAGTTTCGTTATCCAGAGTATCTTCAAAGATAAGGCTAATAACCTTGGAGGGTTCTTCAATAATAATTCCGGTACTGTCTTGAAATTGCCCATTGGCATCAAAAATTGTTAGACCCGATGGGAAACGAGGGGTAATCACACTGTCAACAAACGCTTGAAACTCGCTCTGAGATACTTCACCGTCCCCAGGAATGTTACGCCCAAAAAAGCAAAAAAAACTAGTGTTTGTGCTGAAGTTCATCAAATCTTTAAAATAAAATTTATAGTTTGTTCATTTTTAGTCTGTACTGCTCCCTCAAAACATGGTTGCAATGGCGATCGCAAAAAGCTCAAGCTTCCCCTATCGCCGCCCCCGCCTCTTCTGTGCCTTTGTTACAACCGCCCTCCACGGCCTACGATCGCTCCTTGGGGTAATAGTGCATTCATGTTTGTTTGACCAAATTTTGATAACCATTGGTTAACACGCATTCAGCCAAGGGTGTTGTATTGGGATTGGTTTATTGCGTTTAATCCTTGTATAGTGCAGCTTTAAAAGTTTTTCGCTCTTTTTGCGTAAATTACAAAACTCTAGCTGAAGAATATTGCATAGCGAACGAATTATATTAGGACTTATGCATTGACATAAAATATGGTGGCATCATGAACATATATCTAGCCAAGTCTTCTGTGATATTCCATCTGGGGTTACTCCGCCGCAACACTACAGAACCTCCGCTTAATCACGCACTAACCCGGCAGTAGTGGAAAATAACTTTAGGGACGTGGTATATAGCAATCCTCGAAAACTGCTGCTAACAAGCGTAGGATTAATAGTGATCGCCTACATTTCAACTTGTCTATTTTTGTATGTTCGGCAGCCTTATTTGATATTTCGCCCCATACCAAAAATCTTAACGCTACCTAGTTCACCGGACATTTTTCTTCCTTACAAAGATGTGCGTTTAGCTATTGCCGGCTCTAATGAATATATACATGGCTGGTGGATTCCAGCACCATTAACAAAAGAGCTGGAAGTCCCTAAGCAAATTGTTACAAAAGCCAGTGTTAAGGGAAAACTTAAAATAAGGAACTATTTTCAATGCTGGGGTATGGGTGCATGAACGTTAATTTTAGAGGAGTAAAGCTGTGAAATTATTTTGGAATACAAGTTTTTATGGAATTTTTTGGCTCTGGAATCTGACATTTTTAATGTTAGTTTACATAGGGATATTGCCATACGTAGGCGTACCATTATTTCAGGCAACCTTAACAGGTGATATCCCATCTGAATTTTCTTTGACTCTAGTTACTTTAATTGCCATCCCCACAATTTCCAGTATTATTGGTGGTTGGAGATTTACCAAACAACCTTTACAACTAATTCGCCTATTTTATGGTATAGAAGCACCACTGTTTTTATTGTGTTTGTTGCGGTTATTTGTGATCCGAGAACTGACATCAGCCAGTAGCCAAATTCTGATAACAATGGGCGTATGTATAGCTGCTTTTACTGGAGAGTTATTTTGGGGTTATGCTGACCGACGTAAAAGTGGTTTGCAATGGGCACAAATGTTAGCCCATACATTAATGCTAGTATTTGGAATTTATGCGGGTGCGGTGTTGTTATTTTACGCCTTGCCTTTAGCAGTATTTCTGTTGCAAGAATTCCTCAAATTTGCATGGCTAAAACTATTATGGGATGTACTATATCACTCAGCTTTTGTGGGAGGGTTATTTATAATAATTCCTTGGCTGGCTATTGTTAGTTTCAGTGCCACATTGTTTATTGCAATGCCATCGGCGTTAACAGCAATGTATGTACATTCAGGAGCAAAAATTTTAAGAGCCTTTGCTTCAGAACATGGTAAGAATAAAACATTTGCTGGTGCTGGTGCAGTTATTGTGGCGTTTGCAGTTACTTTTGTATCTTTACAACAACAACCCCAAGTATTAGCTTTTTCACTCTTAGCTAATGCACCTACAAATGATAGCGATCGCCAAACGCTCGTAGCCAAATCAGAACAAATTCGTACAGGATTAGTTAATGCTTATTTATCTTCTTACCGCTACCTTAGCAGCAAGCAAGAAAATAACCATATCAGTGCTATGTATCATCATGTATTAGGCTTAGATAAATCGGCCACTGATGGATTGCAAGCAACTTATAACTTTCTGATGTCACCATTTTTATATAATGGTTCTGACAAAGATACCGCCAAGGCAGAGAAACTTTACGCCGATTTTTTTGATACACCTCTACAAAAAGCAGAAAAAACAGCAGTTAGTCACGCAGTACAATCTACTTTTAATGAACAAGAAGTTAAAGCAGGTTTATTAAATATCAACGAAAAAAAAGTTTTATTAGTATCACAAGAAGTCACAGTTAAAGAACATGGTGATTGGGCTGATGTGGAATTGTACGAAATTTATAAAAACCAAACACAAGAAGTTCAGGAAGTTTTTTACTCCTTTTCTTTGCCAGAAAGCGCTGTAATTACTGGCTTATGGTTGGGAGATACTAATAAATTAGACCAACGTTTCGCTTTTGTTGTCTCTCCTCGTGGTGCTGCCCAGAAAGTTTATAATTCTCAAGTTAGACGCTCACGCCCTATAGATCCAGCTTTGTTGGAACAAGTAGGGCCGAGACATTATCGCTTACGGGCTTTTCCTATTCCTCCTAAGAATGTACAACAAATAGAAGGGCAACCACGACTCCCCACAGAAATGCACCTATGGTTAACTTACAAAGTGCTAGGACAAGACTTGGGTTGGGAAATGCCAGATTTAGGGGAAAGGCGTAATATATTCTGGACTAATCAAACCAAGCGTATCCGCAACGGCAAAGAAATCGGTTTGAAAGACGATGCTTGGTTAGAAAAATTCATCCCGACGAGTGGAAAAATTCAGCCTGTATTACATGAAGTAAATTTAGAGGAAGGCTACAAAATATTAGCTAAACCTTTATCTAGTCAAGATTATACCTTACCCAAACATCAACGAGTTGCTGTAGTTCTCGATACTTCTCGCAGCATGGGGAAACATATTAAAGAATTGCTGCAAACATTATCATGGTTGAAACAACACGGCTTTGCAGATAATGATTTGACAAACAACGATGCAGATTTATATCTTAGTGTTTCTCCAGGTGCTGCACCCAAACGGTTAGATGATCTCCAGCAATTCCAACCGGAAAAAGTCGCTTTTTACGGTACAATTCAACCCCAAGAAATGCTGACACAGTTTAACAATTGGCGTGGAGATACAGCTTATGATGTCGTTTTGCTGTTGAGTGATGAAGGTAGTTATGAATTATCGAAAAACAATAAAACCGTCCCCAATACGCCTGCACCTTTGTGGATACTACATCTAGGTGGATTACCTGGGGCTTATAACGATGGCATCATTAAATCATTACAAGATAGTGGTGGTGGGGTTGCTGTTGATATTTCTGAGGTGCTGCAACGAATTGCTACTAAATCAGTCTTAGGTGACTCTGTTGTGAGTGTTGTCAATGGTTATGCTTGGTATTTGCAAACATTAGACACAGCAATTGCAACTAGCAACCAACAAGATGATTTCTTGCCATTAGCAGCCAGACAATTAATTTTAGGGTTGAGTCAAAAAATTAAGTTAGATAACCTCAAAGGTTTGGATGTGATTCACGCCGTAGCTAAAAAGTATAAGATTGTCAGCCCTTATTCTTCGATGTTGGTATTAGTCAACGATGAACAAAGACAGTTACTCAAAGAAGCAGAAGCCCAAAGCGATCGCTTTGACCGTAAAGTTGAGAACGGGAAGGAAAATCTCTCTAAACCCGTTAATCAAGAAGGAACTGGAAATTGGTGAGGAGCCATCGGCAATAGCCTGAACTTATTCTAAGTTTTGGACAAGGTTAATCATACAGTCACTCCTAATAATTTGCTCTGTGCAGATATAAATAGTTGTGTTGCGAAACTGGGAGGGACAGAATAGCCGATAATCGACCCAGCCGTAGCAGTTTCGTTAGGAAACTCGTACCAACCAGGAAAACCCTGTAACCTCGCTGCACCTTGAATAGACAAAGACTTGACCGTACCATTCGGCAACCAGATATCAGCGAACTTACTACGGTTGCACCCTTTGTGATCTGTGAAGTGCGATCGCAGAATGGTGTTGCAAGGTAAATGTCCAGGTTTATATTTAGACTGTGTACGTCCCCCCACTCTTTCTATTAGCAGTGGTGTTGGCGCATTCCCGGCTAAAAATTTCTCCAAAGCTTGCTGTTGCTTGAGCAGTAGTTGAGAGTCAGGCATTGTGGGGATGAGATGCGCGATACCTTCGGCACACTTCGTGAACGCCTCGTACCAACCACAAGGTGTAGCTCCCGTAGGTAGGGCAACCCGAAACCTGACTTTTCCCGTTAAGTCTTGAAATGCTTGCTGGCAAAGGATTCAAGAAA
>NZ_JAYGHD010000200.1:0-4768 GCF_034932245.1 Nostoc sp. UHCC 0251 | reverse complement strand
AAGGGAGGCGGAGCCTCTAGGACAGCATTCCCAGTCGGAGACTGGGAACGAGACACTTCTTTCCTTCTGCCTTGTCTACGACCGTCTTGGACAAAATTGGCAGTTGTGCGAGGGCCGCTGAGATTGCGATTGCTTTTATCTGTTAGCTTTTCGTTAGCTCTTTGCCATTCGTAAATGTCAGGAGAGTTTAGCATTACTGCTGTCCAATAATCACAAGTTCCTTCATCCAGATGGATTTTACGGTTACTATATTGATTATTTTGGCGGTTCTGGTTTTCACGGAAGTCTGCGGTGTGGCTGACAATATGATGTGCTGTTTCATGAATAATAATTGCGGCGTTGTGGGAAGGATTTTCGTTATAAGGATAGTTGTTAACAACCACGCGATCGCCATTAGCATCTTTAATAAAGTCATTACCAGGGCCTAAATGCGCTTCACCCGTAGAATTGATTTCTTCCACTTGATGCTCAAAGCCTTCATCGTCAAAGCGATCGCTTGGTCGGCGATAATGGCCCCCACCAAAAGAACGTGCTTCACCACTACGCTTGTCACAATCATTTTGTCGGTAGCCTGGTAATTGTGAACAAGAATGGTCATTTACTACTACGCGCAAGTAGGGAAGTGGTTTTTCGCCGAGTTCTGCCAGTAAACTATTAGCGTAGGTTAATCTGCTTCACTAATTAGTTTCATTCTCTAGACAATATATAGCGGTTCTCGTTTACGTGAGGTACACCCGTAGGGGCACGGCATGTTCCCTATACCTTGCGATATACTTTTGTACCGCGTCTGAGTGGGAACCGCTATATAAGATTATGTGCCCTTCTCAACTTCTGAATACAATCTTAAGTATGAAAAAGCAATAACAGCACATATTAGGTGAATAAAATCATCACCCTTAAGGCTAAGTTTTTAGAAAAGCTTTATCGATTGAAAAGTAGGAAACAAGATGGATAAATTATATACAGTAGATAACAACCCTAAATCATTCGTGAAAAAATCTATTGCCTATTGCCTACTGCCTATTGCCTGCCTCCACGACTGATTTCACAATCTCATTTAGGATTGCTATATACTATAGGATTAGCATTTGATTGTTGAAAAAACTCAGTACACATTTACCTATCTTCTTCACTATTGCCTACCTATAGCGCTTCTCTTTCGGAGACGCGAACGCAAACGCTAACGCGCACCACGCAACTAAGTTCTTTGAATAAAATCGGATTCCTATATGTCTGTTGGTTGGCAGATTAAGGGTTTATCAGTTTGAAGAAGGCAGAAGGCAGAGGGCAGATCGCGCAGCGTGTCGTAGACAAGGCAGAAGGTTCAATGTTTTGTAGGGGATTCAAAACCGTACTTAATTGGGGCCACTAAACAAGAGTTTAGTGAGGGTCTTAAACCCTTGTTCCATGATTGTCACGGGCAGAGGACAGGAGTCAGTATTTCCTTCTGCCAACTGAGCCTCCTGCCCTCTGCCTTTCCTGATCAAAAGCTACTCAAATTTAGCGTAGGCGTAGCCCGCATTTCGACCACGCTCATTGACCACCGTAGGCATCACTCTTCCAAGAAAAACTTTTTGATTTACTGACTTTAAACAAGCTTATTTTTTACAAACATTAATATAATGCTCTTACTATGAGCATCTATCAATCTCTCAAAAAATCTTATAAGCAACCTCGTCGCAGTGAAAATGACTGGCGGTTGTTTTTGCGTCTAGTGCCTTATGCCCGTCGTAATGGACGGCTGTTGGCGCTATCAATGGGCTTACTTGTACCGCTTGCCCTAGCTAATGCCGTACAACCACTGTTGATTGGCCAAGTTATCTCCCTAATTCGCAATGAACCAAACGCTTACGAGTTCCTCAGGAATCGCCCCTTGTCCGAAGGGCTAAATATTCTGGTGGGATTATTGGTAGTTGCGATCGCAATCCGGCTGATTTTCACAGGTTTCCAAGGTTATATAGTACAAAAGCTAGGGCAACAAATCACCGCAGCAATTCGCCAAGACTTATTCCAGCATGTGACATCGTTAGCAGTACGCTTTTTTGACCGTACACCCGTAGGTAAATTAATTACCAGAATCACCAGCGATGTGGAAGTGTTAGGCGATGTCTTTTCTACTGGGGCAATTGGCATTGTGTCCAATTTGTTTTCCATGCTGGTGGTTTTGGGTTTTATGTTTTCCATCCAATGGCAGCTCACTTGTTTGCTGTTATTGATGTTGTTACCAGTTAGCTGGTTAATTGTTTACATTCAGCAACAGTACCGCAAAGCCAATTACAAAGGGCGGGAAGAACTTTCTATATTGAACTCACAGTTACAAGAAAATGTGGTTGGCATTAACGTAGTGCAGCTGTTCCGCCGAGAAAAAGTTAATGCCGAATTGTTTCGCGCCACAAACAGGCGCTACACTCAGCAAATGGATCAAACCATCTTTTATGATTCATTTATTTCAGCAACCTTAGAATGGATTGGTCTGATTGCGATCGCAGCTGTTTTGTGCATGGGTGGTTGGTTACTGTTAGGAAAAAGTTTAGCTTTTGGGACTTTATCTGCATTTATCTTGTATGCCCAGCAATTATTTGATCCTTTAAGGGATTTTGCCGAAAAATTTACGGTAATTCAAGCAGGTTTCACTGCCATAGAACGCGTAGGCGATATATTAGATGAACCGATCGAAATCCGCGATCGCGCCAATGTCCGCTTCTCAATATTTGATGCGAAATTTGGCTACATAGACGAGATAGTTGCAAATTTAGAATCCCCAGACTTGACTTCCCCGCCGGAACTGGGAGAAATCCGTTTTGATCACGTCTGGTTTGCTTACAAAAATGATGATTACGTAATTAAAGACTTAGATTTCACTATTCATCCTGGTGAAAAAATTGCATTAGTCGGTCCTACAGGTGCGGGTAAAAGTTCCATCATCCGTCTTTTGTGCCGTCTCTACGAACCCACCCAAGGACGCATTCTCATAGATGGTGTAGATATTCGGGAAGTACCACAGGCAGAACTGCGGCGCTACATGGCAGTAATTTTCCAAGAAGGCTTTTTGTTTGCTGGCGATGTTAAAAGCAACATTTCTTTAGGAGATGGCTATACCATTGAACAGATTCAACAAGCAGCAGAGCAAACCAACATTGCCCAGTTTATAGAACAACTACCTCAAGGGTATGATACTCAACTTCGAGAACGGGGCACAAATATTTCTAGTGGTGAAAAGCAACTTTTAGCCTTTGCACGGGCTGCCATTCGCAATCCCCAAATATTGGTACTAGATGAAGCTACGGCTAGTTTAGATGTTGGCACAGAAGCTTTAGTTCAAGAGGCATTAAACCAGCTTTTGCTCAGACGTACCGCCATTATTATTGCTCACCGCCTGTCCACGATTCGCAATGTAGACCGGATTTTTGTTCTAAAGCGGGGCGAATTAATCGAACAGGGAAGCCACGATCAACTACTGCAACAAGGAGGGCTTTATGCCACTTTGCATAACTTGCAGATGTTGGGAGCTTAGGATATTTTCAGAATAATCTCAAGAGGGAAAGTGCGATCGCTATCACTTTTGAGGTTATGAGAAATGCGTAGTTTACCGCCGTGGGCATAGCCATAACCAATTAATAGAAAAAAGCAGTAGTGCAGTTGCTAAAAATGAAACATGACTCTGATTTATCTAGACTATAACTGCTTTCAACGTGGCTTTGATGATCCAAGACAAGTTAGAATTCAAATGGAGGCTGTAGCCTGCCAAGAGATATTTACTCAAGCTCAAATAGAACAAGTAAGTCTGGTGTGGTCTTTTATGCACCAAGATGAAACTGAATTATGCCCCTTTGTTGATCGTAAATATTCAGTCTTGGGCATGGTGAGTTTGTGTAAAATAAAGGTAGTTCCAAAAACTGAAATAGGAGAACAAGCCCGTTTGTTCCAGCAGTTAGCTAATCTATCGAGCAAAGATGCCCTACACTTAGCCTGTGCTGTTTATATTCAAGCTGATTTTTTCTTAACTTGTGATGACAGTCTCAGAAAACAAGCTCAGAAGTTGGAGTTAGAAATAGCAATCATGAACCCAATTGACTATATTAGGAATAATGAAAATTATGGAAATAAATAATATTATGGATGATACAGAAATTAAAGTAAAAGGCATAAATGCCCTATATAAATCTCTTGGTTCAGCAGCAGCAATGAGGTTCTTGACATTGCTACACAAAACCCCTACTGATTATGTAGAAATTTCTAAAACAATATATCAAGATCAAACCATAGATGAAATTTTTACTAGATCAAAACAAAATTGGCAAGATTAACTACATTCATTGATAGCTTCAATCGCCATAGGCATCTCTCTGGGTTTTTAGCTTATTCAGAAAGAGTGATCGCCTAAAATTATTGTGTAATGGAAAGCGCGATCTGGCAATTAATCGGGAGAAAGTTTCCCTGACAGAACTGCAAACAGCCTTCACACTGGCATTGCCTAAGCCACAGGAGAATGTATGCAAACTCTCCAAGGACATAATGCTTGTGTGTGGAGTGTAGCTTTTCATCCCGCAGGTCAAATCTTAGCAACGGCTGGTGAAGATAACACAATCAAGCTGTGGGATTTAGAAACTGGATGCTGTGTGCAAACCCTAGAAGGGCATCAGCATTGGGTAAAAGCGATCGCATGGAGTCCTGACGGAAAGACTCTCTTCAGCAGTGGCTATGAAAAGATAGGTGACATACTCCTACACTTCCGCAAGCGGTAAGTGTAGGCTTCCAACAGCCCGAT
>NZ_JAYGHD010000199.1:0-4914 GCF_034932245.1 Nostoc sp. UHCC 0251 | reverse complement strand
AAATCCGCTCTTGGGGATGGGCTACAATTGCCTCTAGCAATGTGACAAAATGTCCTAATAAGCGAGTAATTGGCGCATCATCAAATCGGCTCGTATCGTAGTTAATTTTCACAAACAATTGCTTACCAGGAGCAGCAATTACAGTCAGAGGATAATTAGTTTTTTCAATGGCGTGAATATTGTCTATGGAGAAACTGTAATTCTTCGCTGACGCTGCTTCATCAATTGGATAATTCTCGAAGACAACAATGCTCTCGAAGAAAGGCGTTCCTCTGGGGACATCACTCCAGCCCTGAATCTCTACCAATGAACTATATGAATATTGCTCGGACTCAACATGGTATGCCTGTAAATCTTTCAACAAAGCTAAAAGTTCAGTGTTTGCTGAAACTTGAACTCGCACTGGCAAGGTGTTGATAAATACCCCCACCATCGACTCGATGCCAACAAGAGATGGCGGACGACCAGATATAGTCGCACCAAACACTACATCAGTTTCTTGACTGTAGCGACACAACAGTAATGCCCAAGTCGCTTGCACCAGATTATTCATTGTCAGCTGATGCTGTCGTGCAAAATTCTGTAGGACAGCTGTCGCTTGTTCTGTCAGTTGGATGTGTTGTTCGCTGTGGCTAGAATTTAACTTTTTGCTGTTTGACGATGGTTTATCGATACTCAAAGCAGTGGGTGTACTAAAGCCTTGGAGTTTTTCTCTCCAGAATTGTTCAGCTTGGGTTAAGTCTTGTTTCTGTAGCCAAGCAATATAGTTGCGGTAGCTTGCAGTTGGTTGAATATCTAGAGTTTCACTCTGAGAAATTGCTTGATAAAAGTACAATAGGTCTTTGAAAACCAAAGGCATTGACCAGCCATCAAGTAATAAGTGATGATGACTCCAAATAAATTGATAACTATCCGCACTCAATTGGATGAGGCTCAGGTGCATCAGTGGTGCAACAGACAGTTGAAAACCTTGTTGTCGTTGTGACTGCAACAAAAACTCTAATTGTTTTTGTTGGTCTTGTAAAGATAGTTGCTGCCAATCATGGGTCTGTAGGTTAACATCTACCTGTCGATACACGACTTGAAGTGGCTGGGTCAATTCCTCCCAAACAAAAGCAGTCCGTAAGATTGAATGTCGTGCTACCACTTGCTGCCAAGCTTGCTCAAATGCTGGCACATCCAACTTTCCTTTCAAAGTGAAACTTAGCTGCTCAAAATATACTCCTGAGTCTGGAGCATACAAACTCTCAAACAGCATACCCTGTTGCATACTAGAGAGTGGGTAAATATCTTCAATATTTCTCGATTCAGTTTTGCCTGATTGATTGTTGAAGACTAAACTTGTCAACAGTTGGTCTAGTTTTACTTGGTTGAGGTTGACTAACGGGAAATCTGAAGGTGTATAACCTCCACTCTCAGGTGATGAACAGTGAGCTATTAGCCTCTGTAATGTCTTGACAAATTCTTGTGCCAGACTTTCAATTGTGGCGTGCTGGTGGACATTTGTGCTGTAAGTCCAATCTATTTGCAGCTGTTCTCCAACAATAATGCTGTTAATATCTAGTAGATGAGCGCGGCTGTTATGCAAACTTTGGCTGTGTCCAGCAGACTCACTAGCTGGCTGCATCCAAGAAGATGTATTGAGAAGTTGATCGAATTGACCCAGATAGTTGAAGCTAATTTCTGCTTGCGGTAATGCCTGTAGTTGAGCAACAATTTCTACATCCTGACTCAGATAACGCAGTAAGCCGTAACCAATTCCTTTATTAGGAATAGCACGCAGTTGTTCTTTGACAGATTTTAAGGCATCGACTATATTTTCTATTGCTCCCAGTTCCACAAGTACAGGGAAGATGGTTGTAAACCAACCGATGGTGCGTGACAAATCCACACCATCAATAATATCTTCTCGCCCATGACCTTCTAAGTTGAACAGCACACTTTTAGAGTTAGTCCATTTGCCCAAAACCAGTACTAAGGTAGTCAGTAGCACATCGTTAATCTGAGTGTTGTAAGCCTTCGGTACATCTTGCAGTAAGGCACGAGTTTCCACCTTATTTAACGACACTGATACGGTACTAGCTGTTTCAACAGTGTTTGTTCGTTGTGTATAGTCTACTGGTATGGGAGGAACTGTGGCGCGAGATTGATTTAGCCAATAAGCGACCTCGGATTTTATCGTTTCTGATTGTGCATATTCGGTTAATTTGTTAGACCAATCTTTGAAAGAAGTTGTTTTAGCAGGCAGCACGTAGTTTACCGCCGTAGGCATCGCTTTACCTTGAGCAAGCCTCTGGTAAGCTGTTTGCAAATCCTCTAACAAAATTCGCCAAGAAACACCGTCAACTACCAAGTGGTGGATGATGATCAGTAATCGCGCTCTTTTGTCAATACCCAGATGGAAAAAGGCGACTTGCACTAGATTCTTTGACAGATTCAAACTTGCCTGCAAGGAAGCTGCTTTAGCTTCAATAGCAGTTTGTTGCTCACTTTCTAGAAGTGCCGATAAGTCTATGTGAGAGAAGGCAACACTATCAGTCACAGCAGAGTGAATCTGCTGCCAAGTGGACTCAGATTGTGTAAAACGTAGGCGCAGAGAATCGTGATGTACTAGCAATTGCTGCAATACTTGCTTTAATAACTCTGTCTTGAGGTCAGATGGTACTGAGAGTAGAAATGATTGATTAAAGTGGTGCGGCTGTTGTAAATTTTGCTCAAAGAAATAGTGTTGAATTGGTGTTAGAGGTAATGTCCCTGTAACTAATCCTTGTTCTATGTGGATAACACTTGCTATGTTTTCCACTCTCGCTAATTCTGCAATTGTTTGATGTGCAAATAATTGCTTGAGAGTCAGATGCAATCCTGTTTGCTTGGCTCTGCTGATGATTTGAATACTGAGAATAGAATCTCCGCCAAGTTCAAAGAAGTTATCATGTATGCCCACTTGCTTTAGTCTCAGAACTTCTGCCCAAATCTGCGCTAGCATTTCTTCAATTTGATTGCGTGGGGCGACAAAACCGACTTTCAGTTCTCCACGGTAATCTGGTGCAGGCAATGCGCGGCGGTCTACCTTGCCGTTGGGCAAAAGAGCTAGCGACTCCAGCATCACAAAAGCATGAGGCATCATGTACTGTGGCAGTTGACCAGAGAGGAAAGAGCGTAACTGGCTGACTGTAAGAGTTTGTCCTAGATGCGGCACTACGTAGGCGACTAAGCGTTTATCCCCAGTCGTGTCTTCACGAGCAATAACACAACACGCCTGTATATCCTCATATTGGCTCAACCCTGCTTCAATTTCTCCCAACTCGATACGGAAACCGCGTATTTTTACTTGGTTGTCAATACGTCCCAGGTATTCAATTGTGCCATTCGGTAAATAACGTGCTAAATCACCAGTTTTATAAAGGCGGGAATGTAGTTTATCGCTAAAAGGGTTAAGGATGAATTTTTCTTTTGTCAACTCTGGACGGTTGAGGTAGCCTCTTGCTATCCCTGCACCACCAATGTGCAATTCTCCTGGTACACCCACGGGTACTGGTTGCAGATACTCATCTAAGATGTAGATTTGTGTGTTAGCTATAGGTCGCCCAATAGGAACTGTGCTAAGATAGCTTTTTTGTTTACATTGCCAAAAAGTGACATCAATTGCAGCTTCTGTTGGTCCGTAGAGATTGTGCAATTCGCAGTCTAACCGAGTGAAAAAGCGTTCTTGGAGTTCTTTTGGCAGAGCTTCCCCACTACAGATAACTCGTTTCAAACTATTGCAATTTTTTAAACTTTGTTCTTCTAAGAAAACCTGGAGCATAGAAGGAACAAAATGCAGTGTAGTAATCTGCTGTTCTAAAATTAAGTTGACCAAGTAAGCACTATCTTTATGTCCTCCTGGTTTAGCCACAACTAAACGCGCTCCAGTGATTAATGGCCAGAAAAACTCCCAAACTGACACATCAAAGCTGAAAGGGGTTTTCTGTAAAATGCAATCTTCTGCTGTTAATTGATAAGCTTGTTGCATCCACAGCAGGCGATTATAAATCCCCAAGTGGGTGTTCATTGCTCCCTTGGGCTGTCCGGTTGAACCGCTTGTGTAAATCACATAAGCCAAGTCACTATCTTGCACAGCAGGGATGAGATTCTCCTGACTCAACTGAGAAATAAATTGCCAGTCAGTGTCTAAACATACAACCTGCCCTTGATACTCAAGCAACTTTTCTTTGAGCTGCCGTTGTGTAAGCAGCACTCTGACTTGAGCATCTTCTAGCATAAAGCTCAGGCGTTGAGCCGGATAGTCTGGGTCAAGTGGTAGGTATGCCCCACCCGCCTTAAGAATACCTAGCAGTCCCACGACCATTTCTAGCGATCGCTCTACACAAATACCCACCAACGTATCTGGTTTTACACCCAAAGACTGCAAGTAATATGCTAACTGGTTAGCGCGACAGTTCAACTGCTGGTAAGTCAGTTGTTGATCTTCAAACACCACAGCTACAGCATCGGGTGTATGCGCTACTTGCTCCTCAAACAACTGATGGATACACTTATCTACTGGATAATCTACTTGAGTCGAGTTCCACTCAATTAATAACTGATGCTGCTCAACTTCTGTCAATAAAGGTAATTGAGAAATTCGCTCCTCTGGGTTAGCAACAATCCCTTCAAGCAATGTCACAAAATGTCCTGCCATCCGCTCAATTGTGGCTGCATCAAATAAATCAGTGTTGTATTCCCATGTACTTACTAATTCAGCAGCATAGTTGTGGATCGACAAAGTTAAATCAAACTTAGCAGTTGTGCTTTGGAGTTGCAAAGAACTGATAGTTAAGTCAACAAGCTCTACTTCAGATATCGGCGCGTTCTGAAGTACAAACATCACTTGGAACAGTGGTGCATGACTGAGATCCCGTTCTGGCTGCAATG
>NZ_JAYGHD010000198.1:0-5006 GCF_034932245.1 Nostoc sp. UHCC 0251 | reverse complement strand
TTCGCTGATTTTACATTTTGTCATATAGTTGGATTTTTTAACGCCGACTTACTTACAGACAAAACCCACCTTTCCTTCGGAACGCTACGCGAACGTGAGTTTTAAAGCTTTAAATTCCTTGAGTCTGCCTGCGCGGACTTGGGTTCGTATAGCCGCGATTTCTAATCGCCAAGTATATTTGCAAAGGTGAGATGCTCTTAATAATAAGCGAGTTGCAATGAGATGTTTATGTTGTATGGTCTTGTCTTTCTCCAGCCATCACATACCTAAATATTGCATCTCCAGATTTTTGGTTACGCTCAATACATGAAGCGATATATTTTTTTATATCATCAATATCAGCATCAATTTTATGTAAGATTTCATCTAGATGCGCCTCATCTGAGATATCTATAACCATCCGCATTAGCCCTTCATCTGAGAATATACTAGTAATTTTATCATGCCTAACTGCATCTATTACTGCAACTGGTATTGAACCACAAAGCATTGCAAACATCAGTACATGTAACCGATTACTAAAAACAATGTAGGCGCGAGAATACAAATCATACATAGATTGACTGTCTATCTTTTTTTCAATGAAAATTACATTGCAGTCATCTTTATATCTATTGCTAATCTCTTGACAAATTTCATAATCAAAATCAACTTGATAAGAGATCAGTAGCTTTTTCTGCCACTTTTGACGCACTACTGCAACAATTTTATCTATAATTGTAAAAAGACTATTTTTATATAAATCTGGATCGTCAAAAGAATTAGTAGATTTTCTAAAACTAAATATTACGTATTCATCCTGTTTTAATTCAAGTAATTTGTTACTCGAATATGGTGTTTTCATTAACCAAGCCAGATCAGGAAAAATTTTAACTTTACTTATCCCTATTTTGTTTGCATAATCTTCTGATTTCGTGTCTCTAACAGAATAAAAATACATTAACTTAGCTTTCCATGCTTCTGCTAGTTGATCGAGTTTAGTAAAAGGTCCAATGGAAACTCCAAATACACATATACGAACCCCAAAAAGCTTAAGTAAAGCCAAAGTCACAAGTTTTTTTGTGGTTTCAATGAAATATTTAAACCTGTTAGTTATGGGACTACTAAAACGATGCCCTGGAGTTAGAATATAGTAAATTTGCGTATTTTGATTTAATAAGGCTTTAAAAGCAAATACTAACATTAAAATAAAAAACTTAATTCTGTATTTGCTAGCTTTTTCATCATCTTTTATATCTAATTCTTGACAAAACCACTCTGGAACTTCTTCCTCATTGATCACCAGAGTTCCATATTGCCTTAAATTATTTAATAATATTTTAATGATCGTTAAATCTCCCAGATTTTCGTACTGAGTTTGTGAAGCAAAAAAAATAATTCTTTTTGTTTGATTATATTCCACGACAATTAACTCCAGCGAAATTTCAAAGTTACTTTATCAATTTAATTAGAGTATACAGCAAATGATATACATTTTTTGCCAGATGTTTAGCTCGACTTTATCCCTTTTGTTTGAAACGCGATGTTCCTGAAGAGTTGTTGCACAAACGCTATTGCTGAAATATCTTTAGTACAGTAATTTTACTTTTTTAACTTCATCAATAATCTGTGATGTTGAAAAAGTATTTGCTAACAAGTCTAGCTTTTTACAGGATAAATAAAACCAAGTTTTTAATTTTGGATAACATTGAGCTAACGGGCTATATTTACTATTTGCCAAAACAACTTTGGCGAGATCAAGAAAATTGACAATATGTATGCTGTGCTCCCAGCCACTATAGCAATAGATAATACTGCAAAAGAACTTATTGAATTACTCAAAAAATATTGAATGGTAAAGATAACACATAACATCACTATCGTTCCAGCTAAAGCAGCAACACCTTGGCGTAGATAGGTAACCACATTAATATGGATTTCCTTCCAAATTATCCAAATAACAATAGGTGCTATCAGGTACATTCTAATCACAAAAGCAGATGCAACAGCTACAATTCCCCATTTAACTGCTATAGAGAAGCCAATAACATTTATGAAAGCTTGCATAAAATCGATAGCTAGTTTAATTGAAGGTTTTCCAATCGCCATTAGCACAGAACCATTGAAATAGAAATAGGCGTAAGCAATCCCAGTAAGATTCAAAATTTGCATGACAGGTATACTGGGTACCCATTGTGTTCCAAATGCTACTGTTATTATTTCAGGTGCTAATATTGATGTGCCTAAGAAGCCTGGAAAGGTAACTAAGCTTGTTAGTTGGATTGCTTTATAAAGTGCATTTCGTAATCTTTCTGGCTCATGTTGTAACCTTGCAAATGTTGGCAGACTGACTTTTGCTATAGTGGCAGTAAGCAATTCTGTAAGTATTGAAAATACGCGATAAGCAACGGTGTAATAACCTAATGCAGAAGAACCTAGAAAATAACCGATTAATAAGTCATCTGAGCGACGGCTAAAGAAGTAAAATAAATTCATTCCCATTACATTCACTCCGAATGAGAAGAGTTCCTTGAAGTGGCGTATCGAAAACGATAATTTTGGTCGCCAATCACTTATCCGCCATATTATTAAAACTCCAGCAAAATTAGTATATAATTGCTGACCGACAAGGCTCCAAACTCCAAATCCCATAAATGCCATAGTTATACCTATGACACCGCCAATTGTCACTGCCAGTAAGGATCGCGTAGCAAGAGTTTTAAATGCTAGTTTACGCTGGAATATTGCGTTTTGAACGCTACTGAAAGCAGTGATTAAAATGCCAAAGGACGAATAGCGAATTATTGGTATTATTTGTGGTTCTTTGAAGAAGTTACCAACTAAATCAGCGCTAGCAACACAGAATATTGTTAGTACTATGCTGATTAGCAAATTAGTCCAGAAGGCAGTATCTAAATGCTCTAATTCTAAAACCTCTCGTTGAACAATTGCTTGGCTGAATCCCTGGTCAATAAACACTTGCAAAAATGCCAAAAATACGCCAGATAATGCAACTAGACCAAATGTTTCTGGCCCTAGAAGACGAGCAAGTATAAAGAAAATAGCGAATGAAATTACCTGACGTCCCCAGCTTTCAATGGCAGACCACAATACCCCTTTAACTGCCTTTTGTCGTAAATTTGATGAATCTTGAGGTGATGGCATTACAAAATTTACCAATGAAAGGACATAGAGTATTTATGGCTCTAGAACCTATTACAAAGTATATGTAATAATATGTAATAGTAATTTCTGTGAACTCGTGAAAAATACTCTTTACTTTATGTTAAGTAATTACTTAGAAGAGCCTACCACAATATTTTTGTAAATTAGTACCAATTTCAGAAAATATTTGCAGAATATTTACTGATAAGTCTGTTGCATTTTCCTGTAAAATGCAATTCTGCTTTACTTTTAGGGCTTTAAATGGTAGGTAGCTTTAGTAAGCATTAATTATAAGAAGATATATTTTTTGCTCAATCTCACTAAAGTTGATATCTGTATCAACGAGATTTTGCAAGACAGAACATATATTTATTAATCCCCAGTCTCGTGAAGGAAGACCGCTGCAATACGACTTGATGATAGTAGTTGCTTTGTAGCCAGCCATATAAATAGTGGAATAGTTTTAGCATAGCGACCGCAAAGTCGGCGCGGTTCTTGAATCCATCGATATAGCCATTCAAGCCCTAAGTCTCGAACTAAGCGGGGTGCACGCTTGTGAATTCCTGCATAAACGGGGAAAACTCCACCCAATCCAATCATTACAGCTTGTATCTTACCCTTATGTTGAGCTATCCAATTTTCTTGCTTAGGACATCCCAGAGATACTAATACGGCGCTAGCGCCACTAGAGTTAATCTTTTTAACCAAAGCTTCGTCTTCAGTTTCAGTCAGGGGGCGAAAGGGTAGAGGTTCCATTGCCGCAATCTTCACCTGCGGAAATTCCTGCTCTAACCTTTTTTGCATCCTAGAAAGAACTTCTGTTTGAGAACCTACAAAGAAAATACTAAGATTTTGTGTTTGAGTTAGCTGACACAATGCTAGGAAGATATCCATTCCTGCCACACGGTCTTGGTAAAGCGCTCCCATCTTTCGCATCATCCATACCAGAGGCATACCATCAGGAGTAACTATATCTGCATTTCGTAATACAGTGGCAAACTCTGGATTCCAATGAGCTTCAATGAGCATGTGTACATTGGCTACATATACAGTTCTACTTTCACGCCTCCTCGCCCACTTCAGTATTGTTTGTACTTGATCATCAAAGCGCAAAGCAGTAATAGGAAAATCTAGTACTTTTTTAGTAGGTAGAAGCACTCTTGCCACCATCAATAACTCCTGTGTCCAAGAAAAAAATCCATAGATTACCTAGACCATTCCGAATATTAGAAAATTCAGATTTGATGACTCCTGACTTTTTGTAGGCTTGTGTCATCGTTGGAAGTTAACACATGGAGATGCAATTGCCTTCTTAGTATTCTTTTGGCTTAATCGTTAATATTAGAATTATTTGCTGCTGTGTCCTAGTTTACTGTTTTAAGCTAAGGATTTCAGACCCTAGCTGACAAAATTCATACTTCCTTCATAATTAATTTTTGATTTGTTCATGCAAGCATTACAATTGCAATAAATTCCTATAGATATCTTGTATCTCAGTAGTTTTTTATACACATTTTTATTTCATATAAAGCGAAATACCAGACACTCAGCTTACCGATTTGGACACGTAAGTATGCGCTTAAGAGGTCTGATTCAAATTAGTCTATTTGAAAAAATGGCTAATAGTTTTTTCTTATGACTTTTCCAATTTATTACAAAAAAGGCAGAGGGCAGGAGGCAGAAGGCAGGAGGCAGGAGGCAGGAGGCAGAAGGCAGGAGGAAAGAAGTATTAATAAAAACTTTAGTTGTGAGTTATTGCCCACTAGCATAAAAAAATTTGTGTCGAGCGGAAAGTGCCACGTTTACATAGTGTGTCGTAGACAAGACACTCATGCTCCTCACTTCAATCCCACGTTTTTAAA
>NZ_JAYGHD010000197.1:0-5055 GCF_034932245.1 Nostoc sp. UHCC 0251 | reverse complement strand
TCGTCTTTAGACGACTTTTGCTATTAGCCTCAGAATTTATTCTGAGGCGGGCTAGTGCCCTGTCCCATTAATTTTGCGGGGCTGCTAGATCCCCGACTTCTTCAAGAAGTCGGGTATCTGAACACCACTAACCTCTCAAAACTTTTGCGATAAACCACTAGATGAGAATGAAATAGCCCTGTATATAATCTTTGGCAAAATAAGTCCGCCAATGAAAGCTTACGAAATTCAAAGCAACGCCGGGATTGATGCCCTCGCATTAGTCGATCGCCCTGAACCAAAACCAACTGCGGGACAAGTTCTCATTCAAGTCAAAGCAACATCCCTTAATTACCGCGATCTGCTTGTCATTGAAGGATCTTACGGTTCTGGACAAAAATATCCCTTAATTCCTCTGTCTGACGGTGCGGGGGAAGTCGTGGCGGTGGGGGAAGGTGTAACACGGGTTAAAATAGGCGATCGCGTCGCAGGTATTTTCTTCCAAGACTGGATTTATGGCTCTTTAACCAAAGAGAAAATGAAATCCGATTTAGGAGGCGGTATCAATGGAATGCTAGCTGAGTATGTCCTATTACACCAAGATGGTTTAGTAATATTACCTGACCATCTATCATACATTGAAGGCGCAACCTTACCCTGTGCAGCAGTCACAGCTTGGCATGGACTGGTGACAAAAGGTAATATTCGCGCAGGTGATAGTATTTTATTACTCGGTACTGGAGGTGTTTCGATTTTTGCTCTCCAGTTCGCCAAGATACACGGTGCTAGAGTGATTATTACTTCCAGCAATGATGAGAAATTGGCACGAACGAAACAGCTTGGTGCTGACAAAACAATCAACTACAAAACAACACCAGATTGGGAAAAGCAAGTTTACCAATTGACTAATCGCACAGGTGTAGATCATGTAGTTGAGGTAGGCGGTGCAGGTACTCTGCCAAAATCACTACAAGCAGTCCGCATTGGAGGACGTATTAGCTTGATTGGCGTATTATCAGGTAGAGGAAGTCAAATTGACCCCATGCCAATACTTTTTAAAAGTTTAACAGTTCAGGGAATTTATGTTGGCAGCCGAGAAATGTTTGAGGCGATGAATCAGACCATGCAAGAGCATCAAATCAAACCAATTATTGATCGAGTTTTCCCCTTCACCGAATCACGAGAAGCTTATCATTACCTCAAAAGTGCGGCTCACTTCGGTAAAGTCGTAATTCGTTCCAATGCTCCCAATGGGAATGTCTATCAGTAGGCTCGTTAAAACGGACTATAACCTTTCCTCAGTCGTCTTTAGACAACTTTCGCTATTAGACTCAGAATTCATTCTGAGGCGGGCTATTTTGCTATGTAGTTTGTATTATTTTGCTCTCAACCTTTAGATAGATGATAGATGCTTTAGCAGGCTATACCAGATTTATTGATTTAAATCAGGATTTATTTACTACTGTAAATCACTAATTTAATTATGTTATATTATATATAAATATGAAAAGCTAATCTTTTATTAAAATATTTTTAGGAATTACACCTTTTGACATATAGGATTCAAATTATTAGTTTTCTCCTTATGCCGCGAGTTGCCTTTTCTAGAGACGGCTATATTTAGGAGAATCCCAATGTCATTAAACAAAAATGCCCTTGAGCAACCAGCAAATCATTTGCTGGCAGCTTTGCCAGCGAGTGATTATGAGCGTCTTGTTCCCCATCTGAAGCTAGTTACGCTCTCAAATCGGCAAATACTTCACGAAGCAGGCGAACCGATCACACAGGTTTATTTTCCTAATAAAGCAGTCGTTTCTATAATCACCACTATGGAAGATGGCTCGACTGTAGAAGCTGGTTTAATAAGCAATGAAGGCATGGTGGGTATCCCAGTAATTTTAGGAGACAACATCACAACCACAACAGCATTAGTGCAGGTTCCAGACAGTGCTATGCAAATGGATGCGGATATACTCAGAAGCGAGTTCAATCGGGGTACAGCCCTTCAGAGCGTGTTGCTGCGCTACGTGCAAGGTGTATACACTCAAATAGCACAAGGAACTGCCTGCAACCGTCTTCATAAGCTAGAGAGGCGACTGGCTCGGTGGCTGCTAACAGTTTCTGACCGTCTGGAATCAGAAGAATTTCCACTTACGCAAGAATTTATCTCACAGATGCTGGGTGTACGTCGCGCTGGTGTCACCGAAGCAGCTAATATCCTGAGCGCAGCCGGAATCATCACTTACCACCGTGGTCAAATTAACATCCTAAATCGAGAGGCTTTAGAAAAAACCTCCTGCGAATGTTATCAGATTATAGAAGATGAATATGTCCGTTTATTGGGCAAAGCCCAATAAACGGCGAAAATAATTTTTTTCAAACTGCTATGTACGAAACCGTACAGACTCTAGCAAGTGTGTTCATTTAAGATTTTTGAGATTTTCCCCGTGTTTCTTTAGCGAATACACCTTTCGACATTAGGATCAGAAGCTTAAATCCTTTCCTTGTGCCCTGAGTTGGCTTTTCTAAAGTCACCTACCTTAAGGAGAGTGACTTCTAATGTCATTAGATAAAAGCCTTTTTCAGCAACCACCAAATAAGCTACTGGCAAAGCTGCCAGCGAGTGATTATGAACGTCTTGTCCCCCATCTAAAGCTAGTTCCGCTCCCATTACAGAAAATCCTTTACGAAGCAGGCGAACCCATTACACATGTCTATTTTCCTGATAAGGCAGTGGTTTCTATAGTTACTACTATGGAAGATGGCTCAACGGCAGAAGTTGGGATAGTAAGCAATGAAGGTATGGTGGGTATCCCGGTAATCTTAGGAGACAACACCACAATAACAACATCCTTTGTGCAGATTTCGGGCGCTGCTATGCAAATGAATGCAGATGTACTGAAAGCCGAGTTCAATCGGAGCGGAGCTATTCAAAGCCTGCTGCTGCGCTACGTACAAGCTGTATACTCTGAACTGGCGCAAGGAGCTGCTTGCAACCGTCTCCATACACTAGAAGAACGGCTGGCTCGCTGGCTACTCACAGTTTCTGACCGTCTCGAATCAGAAGATTTTCCACTTACGCACGAATTTATCTCCCAGATGCTAGGTGTACGTCGTTCCGGTGTGACAGTAGCGGCTAGCACCCTCAGCCGAGCCGGAATGATCAGCTACCAACGTGGTCATATTAGCATCCTGAACCGAGAGAATTTGGAAGCAACTTCCTGCGAGTGTCATCAAGTCATCCAAAACGAATTTGCTCGGTTACTGGGCTTTTTGCCCAGTAACCGAGCCAGAAAATTTTTTTGAGTTATGTGTGCGAAACCGAACCGACTAGCAAAAGTAACTTAATTTAGAATATTATGATCAAATTTCTTTTTTAATGTTTTAGTGAGCGACAAAACTCTTAAGCCGCAAGTAAATAAGTTACTCGCAGCTTTGCCAGACAGTGATTATGAGCGCCTTGTCCCGCACCTGAAGTTAGTTCCGCTTTCCACTCGGCAAGTCCTTTACGAACCTGGAGAACCCATCACACACGTCTATTTTCCCCAAAACGCAGTGATTTCTATAGTCACTAGTATGAAAGATGGATCGACAGTGGAAGTTGGGATAGTGAGTAATGAAGGCATGGTGGGTATCCCAGTAATTTTAGGAGGCAAGACAACAACCACAAAAGCGTTTGTCCAAGTTGCGGGTGCTGGAATGCAAATGGATGCAGATGTTTTGAGAACCGAGTTCAATCGGGGCGGGGCTATTAAAAACCTGCTGCTACGCTATCTACGAGCTATATATACCGAACTTACACAATCATGTGCCTGCAACCGTCTTCATACACTAGAAGAACGACTAGCTCGTTGGCTTCTCACAGTATCTGACCGTTTGGAATCAGAAGAATTTCCGTTGACGCAAGAATTTATTGCTCAGATGCTAGGTGTACGGCGCTCTGGTGTGACAGTAGCGGCTAGCGCCCTGAGCCGAGCCGGAATGATTCGCTATCAGCGTGGTCAAATTAACATCTTGAACCGAGAAGATTTAGAAGCAACTTCCTGTGAATGTTATCAAGTCATCCAAAAAGAATTTGCTCGGTTGCTGGGGAATTAGCCAAAGCGCGTAGGCATAGCCCGTCGTAGACATCGCTAGTGGATAATTTTACCTTCCTATGTCCGCAACCGGAAAGTACGCATCAAATGGCATTTACAAATACGTGCCTTTTGATGCAATTGCTACTCTAAGTGTTAGAGCTAGGCGGCGGTGAGAATAATGTCTAATCAATCGATGTCTTTTAAAGGTCTGCGATTGCTCGTTGTTGATGACGACCCTGATACAAGAACGTTACTTACTTTCCTGTTTGAAATGGACGGAGCAGAAATTATCACAGCGGCTTCGGCAGGTGATGCTCTAGAAATAATGTCATTGTTTAAACCGGACATCCTGATTAGTGACATTTATTTACCAGATGAAAATGGCTGCTCACTGCTCACAAAGATCAGAAAATTGGAAGCAAACCGAGGGAGAAAGATTCCAGCTATTGCTCTGACGGCATCAGCTTTCGACGAAGACCGTAATCTTGCAATATCAGCAGGTTATGATATATACCGTTGTAAACCGATAGACTTAGACGAATTAGCTTCTACAGTTGCTAGTTTAGCTAGGCTTGAACAATACGCTTGACGTATTTGAATGCATAAGGGAGGAGCCAATAAGTAAGTAAGCTTTAACTAAATTTTATTTATTTTGAAAATGCGATGTCTACCGCGGATTATGCAAACACCTGTGATTTTTATACTAAAGTAGTGTGTTGGCCTCTAGCCCGTCGTAGACATCGCATTTTCTTAGGAATCTTTTAATTTATTTCAACGTGAATTCGACGGCTTATATAGTACACCTCTTGCAAAATTCCCTAACACTCCACCCCCAACCCCTCCCCTTGATACTATGGTGTATACACAAGTTACCAGTTTTATCCGAATACGCTTGGGATAAGCCAGAAACCCCTCATGTAGATTTATCGCGTCTAAAAGACCGACACGTTAGAGAGACGCGATAAATCGCCGTCTCTACAAAGAATGTACTCGTCAA
>NZ_JAYGHD010000196.1:0-5096 GCF_034932245.1 Nostoc sp. UHCC 0251 | reverse complement strand
CCCACAAGGGATTAATAAAATTTTGATATGCAAATTAGATGTGTTTTAGCTTATCTCATTAATCGTGATTAATCTCTCAAAATTAAATAAACTTGTTTCAATTGACGTAGAAACTGCGATCGCTGGGGCTTAGATTGGGCGTATCTGCCACCAATTAAGCAAATTTGTCAGGGCTTGCGTCTTCAAACTCCAGCATTACACTCAACCGCTCATCATTCCTTAGCGTACTGAGTAATTCTTTAATATATTGCCCATTTCTTGGCTTGAGCGATTCTTCGAGAACACCGCACATCGCAGAAAATTTTGGTGTATCGAATGTATCTTAAGTTGCTCCCAATGTGATAGCATACCTTCAACAATTTTAGATAGCATACCTAATCCATGAATCAAGTTCGACTCCCTAAAGTTAGCGTTGCCGTGATTGGTTTGGTAGTTGCAAGCGTATTTCATGCTACTCCAGTGCTGGGAGCTATTCTAACTAGACAAGAATTTTCAGGTGATTTTACTTTAGTCGATGCTACTAGCCCATTCCTTACGAACTCTTTGCCAGAAGAAAGCGAATATTCGGGATTCGTGGTTTACTCAGAGTCCGGGACTTTGAGCGATTGGGAGCTATCCGTCAACAGTCTAGACCTAAATTTGAAGAGAGTCCCTACTAATGGCGGTAACTTAACCCCAGATGTCGATTTTGAGCTTGATTCTGGGTCGAATTGGAATTTAGTAGTTGATTTTGGCATTGCTTTTGATGCTCCAAGATATACCCTAGAAAGAACTTCAAGCTCTGAAATTACCTTGACGGGTGCAGTGGGACGGGCAGGAACATACATCTATCAAGATTCTGCTGTCAATATTACCCTGAGTTCTTCATATACATCAGTACCTGAACCCACTTCCCTACTAGGTCTATTGTTTGGAGTTGGTGCAATTGCTGTCTCTAAAAAAGCTGGTAAGACGAAATAGTAAAGCATGAATTACTCAACTCTTTGCCAAAGCTTTATCGATCTACACCGCAACCAACCAATCAATCAATCGCATACCACAGACGTACACCTGCTATCCATTGTTAACCCAAAGAAGCCACTGCTCCAGGTATGCGTTCCATATTGGTTTGGTTCACTACCAGCTATCCCAATAGCCGAGCCGATTGTGGAGACTAGCTGTTGGTAATCTCTCAAAATTAGATAAACTTGTTCAATTGACGTAGAAACGGCGATCGCTGGGGCTGAGATCGGGGTACGCTGTGGATTACAGGGTTTACACGAGGACTCAGCCTTCAAAGGGAGCATCATCGCCATCGCTTCGTTAGCATAATAAAAAGGATAAATGAACAGTAAAAATAAATCCAGTAACTTTTATGAGTCAAACACAATCGGAACTAAAGCTATTAACCTTCGATGAATTTATCGAATGGTATCCAGAAAACTCAGAAGTACGTTATGAATTACATGATGGGGTGATTGTGGAGATGCCAAAGCCTAAAGGGGAGCATTCTGATTTAGCTGGTTTTTTGATTGAAGAATTACTGATCACAATTAGAGAGATGGGTAAACGCGGTATCTGGACTATACCGAAAGAATCCATTATTAAACCATACCGAGAAAAATCAGGGTACGAACCGGATATTATTGTTTTAAATCAAGAAACTATTGATACTGAAACGCGTTGGAAGAAAGAATCAGTTATCCATAATGCTAGTTCAGTCAAACTAATAGTTGAAGTAGTGTCAACCAACTGGCAGGATGATTATTACGATAAGCTTCGTGACTATGAAGCTATGGGTATACCTGAATATTGGATTGTGGATTATGCAGCTTTGGGTGGACGTGTATTTATTGGTAGTCCCAAAGTTCCGACTATTTTTGTCTGTGAACTTATTGATGGTGAATATCAAATGACACCCTTTAGAGGAACAAACCTTATAGTGTCTCCTACTCTTTGTCAGTTCAATCTAACCGCACAACAAATTTTTGACTCGGTGATGTGAACTTTTTTAACTCCAAAAAATTGTCAATGCCAGATTTTTAACACTTTCGTATTAGTGAAAAACAGTTCAAATCTTATAACGAAGTCAAATCTTATAACGAAGCATCAAGATGGTTCGTCAAATTAACAAGAATCGAAAAACCTGATTTCTCTTTAGGTAAAAATTTGATTTAGGATCTCATTGAGTTGTCAAGAATTGTAATAGACGCAGCTATGAGAAACCTCGTTATAATCGCTCCCGCAGCACTCGAAGTCGCGTTAACGGACGTGGAAAGCAACCTTCTTAACAATTTTTTATAGCTGTTTTATGGTAAGGGAGCTAGCAATCTTCGCCGAATGTTTGCTGCACCATGCACAATTCCTAGCACTGCACCGATGTAAAGCCCAATATGAACTCCCCAAACCAATATAAACTTAGGAACTTCTACTGGCTCAACGACTGGCGTAATCTGATCGACAAAGAAGGAAAACTGAAAATAATAAAATATGAATCCTGTAATCGGAGCAAGCACAATTGCCCAAGTAATCGGATACTTTGCCCTGTTCAGTAATTGGCGATAAGACAAAGGTAACTTTCGTCTCTGATTAATCAGTAAAAATATACCGTAGCTAAAAAAACCAGCGAAAAAGCCTGCCTCAAATCCAACTGCGCTTACTTGCCAGCGAAAACTAGAATCATAGGAGACATTTTTAAAGTAATAAAAGTAAGCAGGTGAGAGAGTACAGGTAATTTGATCGTTAACGATACCAAACCCAGCACCGATTAAACCAGACATGGTTAAAAAGAAGTATTCCTTAAATTTTGTAGGTTTGGTTGGATTACGCCAGTAGTCTAACCCTACAACCAAACCCATCAGCAAAAACAAAATTAGCAGTCGATACTGGTATGGAATACTTTGCATGTCTTTAATTGTTTTGTGTGTGATTCACGAACATAATTTCAACACTTCCGTTGGCGATAAGCTTTATTGTTGGGCTAGATATAGCGGCGGTGTATTAGGGATTATCATCCCAAAACGAGCAAAATGTACGTTTTCAACGCCAACAGCATCATAGAAATGGTGTTACAGGATGTAATCTATAAAACATTGATAGTACTAAGATATTTGTAAAATTCCTGATCAGCAATATTAAAAGCTAAATTTATAGATAGTTAATTACTGAGATAAAAATATAGTCAAATATCAGCCAATACGGGAGCAAAAGTCTTATACAGCATTACCTACCAAAAACACTTGTGGTCAACCATCTACGGTTTTGAGCCAGAAGCGTTTCTTAATTTTTGATTGATGCTGACGGAGATTCTACGTTGTTAGTCAAACGTGGAATAGGTGATTGAAAGTGCTTCAACAAGAGCCAATAGCTCATGGCTCTTCAGGATTCAAATTACTCGTTGACCTAAGCTAACCGACAGGATTCCACAACGGCTGATGCACAATGCAGATGTCATACCATTTGCCATGTCATTTCCTGCCCCGCCCCCAAAGGTACAAGCCCAGATTCCATAAACGGAACTTCATCAGGAACGCGCCAAGTCGTTTTGGACAAGGTAATTCGCTCGGTATTACGCGGTAGTTGATAAAAATCTGGGCCATAGAAGCTAGCGAACGCCTCCAGTTTATCCAGGGCTTTCACGCTTTCAAATGCTTCGGCATACAACTCAAGGGCGTGCAGAGCCGAAAAGCATCCCGCGCAGCCACAGGAATTTTCTTTGCTGGTGCGGGTATGGGGAGCGCTATCGGTACCTAGAAAAAACTTCGGATTCCCCGATGTTGCCGCTTGCAACAAAGCCTGACGATGCTCCTCCCGTTTCAAAATGGGCAGGCAATAAAAATGGGGGCGAAGGCCGCCTTTGAACAGGGCATTACGGTTAAACAACAAATGTTGTGGCGTAATTGTTGCCGCGATGGTGTTGGCAGACAGGACATACTGCACCGCATCGGAGGTGGTGATATGCTCAAGCACCACCCGCAGGTTGGGAAATCGCTGCTTGAGGGGGATTAAATGTCGCTCGATAAACACCTTCTCGCGATCAAACGTATCAACATCGTTATCAGTCACTTCCCCGTGCAGTAATAACGGCATGTCCACCTGCTGCATCGCTTCAAAGACGCGATCACCCTTGCGAATATCCGTCACACCGGAGTCTGAGTTGGTCGTTGCACCGGCTGGGTAGTACTTGACCGCTTTGATAAACTGGGATTCTTTCGCCCGGAGAATGTCGTAGGGGCTGGTGTTGTCGGTGAGGTAGAGCGTCATCAATGGCTCAAACTTTTGTCCCTCTGGAATGGCGGCGAGGATGCGATCGCGATAGGCTGCCGCATCTGCCACCGAGCGGATAGGGGGCTTCAAGTTCGGCATGATGATCGCGCGGGCAAACTGACGCACCGTGTAGGGCAGAACCGCTTTCAGTGCTGCACTGTCGCGGAGATGCAGATGCCAATCGTCAGGTCGGGTGATGGTAAGCTTTTGCATCCTTTCATTATAAAACGGCAACAAGGGCCTCATGAAAATAGGGGCGATCATCCAGATCTGGTATGGGGCGATCGCTATCTATGATACTGCACTCAAGTTTGCTCCTAATGACCTCAAAACTTTTAAGCGCAAAGGTTTCGCTCTCGAAAAGCTGTCCGAGCTACAGTTATCTCAACCAGCAGTATACAGAGGCTATTAAGGCTTTAAAGCAAGGGATCGCCTATGATAGTGCCTTTTCTCGATACCACAGTGATGCAATTGATATCAGTTATCACGGAATAATTATTGAAAGATTAGCCGAACTATACTTAACCAACAAGCAGTATACAGAAGCATTCGCAAGTTATCAACAAGCATTTGCTACTTATGAAACTGCCATTCAACTTGCTCCCGTTGACTTTTGCAATCACGCGCTCAAAGCTGGTGCATTAGCATCTGTGCCTGATTTGCATTGCAGCTTGTCATAATACACCCAAGCAGTTGCTTACTATCAACAGGCGATCGCTTGCTATAATACCTCACTTGAAATTAAATCTCTCAAAGCTAATGAATTCGATAAAGCTCGCGTGTTGCAAAGATGGGGTAAGTAAGTCGGGGAGAAAATTTATAGGTATGTAACAAAAAATTAAGCAGAAGAA
>NZ_JAYGHD010000195.1:0-5167 GCF_034932245.1 Nostoc sp. UHCC 0251 | reverse complement strand
CTACTCCAACTTCAAACACACCATTTGCCTTCGCAGTCTCGATTTGTTGACTTAATAGCAACTCGAAACGCTCGAAAATCGTATTTTGCATCCCGATTGTCAAAGCCAGCAGGCGATTGAGGAACTGTCGCAAGGGTGGGAGGTCTATCTTCATTCCACCTTCAGTGGAAGTGAGCGAGAGTCCTGTCATCTGTTCAAACTTCCCCAGAGGAACTTCATAAAATCGACCTTGAAAAATCTGCTTAAACAACTCGTATAAAGCATATTCAGCATAGTTCGATTCTAGATTGTCTTTGGCATCAAACATACCGTTACCGCCAGTTTGCCTCTGACCACGGGTGAGTGCGCCCAAGCTGTCCAGCCGTCTAGCAATGGTGCTGATGAATCGGCGTTCACCGCGCACGTTAGTAGTCACAGGACGGAAGACTGGTGCAGAAGCTTGGTTGGTACGGTGAGTGCGCCCAACGCCTTGAATTGCGTTGTCAGCACGCCAACCAGCTTCGAGTAAATAGTGCGATCGCCTTCTACGATTTACAGCATTTAAGTCAGCATGATAACTTCTGCCTGTACCACCTGCATCGCTGAAGATGAGTATTTGCTTATCTCCCGCCATGAATGCGTTAGTCTCAGCAATATTGGCACCACTACCCCGTGAATCCACAAACAAGCGTCCGGCTTCGTCTTTCAATACTCGTTTGCTACGACCTGTGACTTCAGCTACTTGCTTGTTACCGAAATGCCACAGCAGTTGTTCTAATGCACCAGGAATTGGATCAAGGCTGGCGAGTTTGTCTACTAAGGCATCTCTCAAAGCCACAGCTTCAGATGAAACAATCGGTGAACCATCGGCATCAAAGGCTGGTTCGGAGCGTTCGTCTCCATCAACGCCAGAGTGAATCTCATGCAGATGTACGGGAAAGGCACTTACTAAGTAGTCAAGAACATACTCTCGTGGTGTTAAATCAAGGTTCAAATCCTGCCATTCTTCGGGTGCAACTTCATTGAGTCGGCGTTTGAGTAATTCTTCATTGGTGGAAACTATTTGAATTACAACAGCATTGCCTTGGGCTAAATCATTCTCAATTGCTTTAATTAACTGTGGGCATTTCATGCTAGTT
Organism: Nostoc sp. UHCC 0251; assembly: GCF_034932245.1. NCBI lineage: Bacteria > Bacillati > Cyanobacteriota > Cyanophyceae > Nostocales > Nostocaceae > Nostoc > Nostoc sp. UHCC 0251. The sequence goes on along the minus strand of NZ_JAYGHD010000195.1, from coordinate 4,049 downwards.
AATAAATGATTGAAGAATCTTTGCTTATGCGATTCAAACTGAGACATGGCAGACATTTTAGCAGCACGATTGTATGTTTTCGCACCAGTGATGTTGCAGGCTTCTAAAGCTTTATACAAGTTATTATGGATAATTTGAAAAGCGTCTGCATAACTGTCATAGATACGTTCTTGAGTAGGAGTGAGTTCGATTTCTAACATCTCATACTCCACACCATCGAAAGAAAGCGATCGCGCCAAATACAGACCGAGCGCTTTCAAATCTCTAGCGACCACTTCCATCGCAGCGATACCACCGCCCTCAATGGATTCCACAAAATCCTCACGGGAGGTAAACGGAAAGTCGCCCGTCTGCCAAAGCCCCAGACGATTTGCATAAGATAGGTTGGAAACCTTCGTCGCTCCAGTAGCAGAAACGTAGATAACCCGTGCCTGCGGTAATGCGTTTTGCAACCGCAGCCCAACAATGCCTTGCTGGGATGCTGCAACCATACCGAGTTTACCTTCCTGCGCCATCGCGTTGCCCATTGCATGGCACTCGTCAAAGGCGATCGCTCCCTCAAAGTCCTTACCTGCCCATTCAACAATTTGCTTGAGCCGACTTTTGCCGTTCTTTTGAGAACGTAGAGTTGAGTACGTGCAGAAGAGAATACCTTGGGTGAAGGGAATTGGATCGCCAAGTTTGATGTTGCCCAGGTCGATAATATCTTTTTCACTACCTCCTAAAGCACACCAATCTCTACGTGCGTCCTCAATAAGAGCAGCACTCTTTGATACCCAAATTGCTTTTCTTCGTTTCTGACACCAGTTGTCGAGGATGATTCCTGCACATTGTCTACCCTTACCAGCACCCGTCCCATCGCCTAAGAACCAGCCACGACGAAATTTTACCGCATTTTCTTCGCCCTGAGCCGCAACAGTCACGTTATCCCATGAGTCATCAACAATATAAAACCCAGACAGAAATTCACAGTGCGCCTGACCTGCGTAAATAACGCTCTCAAGCTGTGCCTCTGACAACAAGCCTTGTGTGATAATCTTGCTAGGAAGATGCGGTTTGTAAGTGGGAGCAGGGGGCGAGACAAGTGCTAGGGCTGCACTCTCACAAAGCAGCGAGGGATGAGGTAAAGCATCCTTGATTCGGATTCGCTGTGGACGATAGGTTTCGTATAGAGTATCTTTCAAACCCTCACTAGCCGTCCACTCGATAACCTCATATTCCAGCACTACTATATCGTCTGGAAGAGAGGAGACTGTTTCTGGTTGTGCAACTGTAGTACGTTTTGGTAATTGAACAACAATTGCCTTCACAGCAGCTTTGATTTTTTCTGAGCGTTCCCACGAAGACCTCTGTGGCAACTGCTCAATTAATGCCAGTATTTCAGGCAGATCCAAAGTTTCAGTAATACAAGGGATTTCGCTGGAGTCAGCCGGAACTTTGTCGATCACTGTAATCCGAGTGTCGATAGTTGTCCCATGTTTTGAGTAAACCTTGCCGTTAACCCCGACTGACATTAAAACTCGTGCTTCCGAGTGCCACCTAACAAAAGTCTCGCGCCAAGTGTGATTATTAGGTGAGAACCAATTGGCTGTGATTGTTACCAGTCGTCCACCGTCAGCCAGTCTTTGCAATGCCGAGTTGATGTGGCTCTTAGTTGCGTCGGGGTTGCGACTGTTGATTTTAGGAGATGCAGAGAAAGGTGGATTCATCAGCACAACTGAGGGCTGAGTCTTGCCAACCAGATAGTCGTTAATTTGTTCCGCGTTTACTGAGAATAATGGTGTACCAGGGAATAATCGCCGCAGAATCTTCGTTCTATCGGGTGCAAGCTCGTTGAGCATCAGACTTGCACTGTGCAGTTTAGCCATTTGTGCCAACAAACCAGTTCCGGCACTTGGCTCTAAAATCAAATCATCAGCTTGTATAAATCCTGATTTTGCTACCAGATAAGCAAGCGGCAGAGGGGTGGAGAATTGCTGAAGGTTTACTGACTCTTCACTACGGCGAGTATGCGTCGGGCAGAGGGCTACTAACTTCTCCAATTCCAATAATACTGTTAGCGGCGACTCTAATAAAAGCTTATAACCTTTTTGACGCAGATATAATATTTGCGCCACTTCCACAGCTTCGTAAGCATCTTTCCACTGCCACGCACCGGACGCAGCACTGCCTAGAAAATAGCGATTCATCTGGGAAGAAACAGTTTTCGTAGAGAGAGGGCGATTATCTATTAAAACTTTTGCAAGCTCTTGGGCAACATTAATAACTGACTGCCCATAATCGATTACTGTTTGCAAATCGAATAAAGAACCTTGAGTGAAAAGTTGCTGTACCATTGCATCACTCACAATATTATTTTTTTCACTCTTGCTATGGCGAAGCCTTTCTCTTATTAATAAATGAGGCAATTACTTGCCTCATTTGAACTTCTGAGCCTTCCGACATTTATTCTTAGGTGATCAGCCGAGGCTTAAAAAGCGAATTAGCCAGCTTTACGCGGTCTGCCTGGCTTGCGCTTGCCTGAATAATTTACATCAGCCTTTTTAGTTTTTGGTAACTTGTTGGCAGCATTGTTAGCTTTATTGGAACGAGTAGTACGTTTTGGTTGTGGTGAAAGTTCTTTAACTGGAGGCAGCAATCTCAATGTAGGGAATGAGAGAATAACTGCTTTGTTACTTGTACAATGAATAACTTCATCCTCTAACATCCAAGGATCTGGCAATTTTTCAAAAGTCTGAACTTGTTGTGGTGTGATTATTTCTGATACTGATGGAATTGTAGAAGCAGCTAAATTTAGATTGCTAACCGGAACCACATTACTAGCGTAAGTAGTCGATACAAATAGTCCGTTAACGAACTGGAATATAACGAGAGTAACAAATGCCCAAAAGATGACTATGATTGTGAAAGTGAGTAGAGATTGCGTACCCATGATTATTTCTCAACTAAGTATTTGTAATTTTCAACTGATTTACGCAAAGCGTTTTTAAGCCTTGTTCAAATATGAAGCGAATTTGAACATATCCTCTCTTGAAGAGAGGACTTCACTCTAAATTTAGCGTAGCATCTCTCTGATTTAACTCAGCCAAATTTCTCCACTGCTTTAAAGCTTAGTTATAAACTAAAGCAGTTTTTAGTATTTACCTATTTAAAGATTTCAAGTATTATGTTTATAACCTTATTTGACAAAAATAAATATTGGCTTAAGTCTATGGTTAAGATTTGATTTGTAAGCTAATTCTTGAGATAAAACATTTTTTTCAAACGAAAAAGAAAAGTAGTCGTCACAATTAATTGAAAGTATGCCCAGTCCATCTACCGATTTAGTTCGCTCCTACCTCAAAGAAATCGGACGCTACCCTCTGCTAACTCCTGAGCAAGAAATTACAAATGCTAGGCTTGTGCAGCAGATGATGGCGATTGAAGAACAACGCTCAAGCCTCGCATTTCAACTAAATCGACAACCAACTGCAAGAGAATTAGCTACCTCGCTTGGGCAAAGCGAAGCTGAAGTACAGTCAATCATTCAACAAGGTCAAAAAGCTAAAGAGAAAATGGTGACAGCTAACCTACGTCTGGTAGTTTCTGTTGCGAAAAAATACCAGAATCACAATTTGGAATTCTTAGATTTGATCCAGGAAGGGGCACTAGGTTTACAAAAGGGGATCGAAAAATTTGATCCCAACCGAGGCTATAAACTATCAACCTACGTTTACTGGTGGATTAAGCAGTCAATTACACGGGCGATTGGAGAAAAGTCTCGCACTATCCGTCTGCCAATCCATATCAACGAGAAATTAAACAAAATCAGGAAAGTACAGCAGCAACTATCTCAATCTTTGGGTCGTCCTCCAGTTGTAGCAGAAATTGCCGAATCTTTAAATCTATTGCCTAATCAAATACGGGAATATCTTCACGTTTCCCGCGCTCCAGTCTCGCTAGAAATGCGAGTTGGGGATGAGCGTGAAACTGAACTAGCCGATATTTTACCGATGGATAAGTAGATAGGCATCAAAAAAGTCCGGTATGTTAAGATATATAAATACTGA
>NZ_JAYGHD010000194.1:0-5191 GCF_034932245.1 Nostoc sp. UHCC 0251 | reverse complement strand
AAACCTCTCCCCGAAAGGTCGATAGCCTTTGATTCTTGCTCCCCAACGCTAGTAGAGAAGGGGTTGGGGGTTAGGTTTGAGATAAAGTCGCACACGGCGTTTGTATAAATATTAATCAACACAGTTGACTTACCTTGGCCGCAAGTTCTGCGGGGTTCATCTGCTCGTAGTGTTCAAATGGTTGATGAATCCAGGGGTTATCAGGCAGATAATCAACATAATAATTGGGTGTTATAACTGAACAGGCTTTATACCAAAGAACGGCGGTGCGAATTTCCTCAATGGGGAAAGCAGTATTTTGCTTGAGCCAAGGTATAGTCTGCTGGAGTGTGATGCCAGAGTCTACCAAATCATCCACTAGGAGAATGCGCGAACCTAACTTTTCGGCAGTCATCGTTAAGTGGCGGGAGAAAATTAAATTACTTCTTTCTTGCTTACCAGTGCCACTGTAAGATGAGGTTGCTAAAATTGCCAGCGGCTGCTGGTATATACGGGAAAGAATATCTCCGACTCTTAGTCCTCCTCTGGCAAGACAGATAATCTGGTTAAATTCCCAACCGGATTCATAAATCTGAATAGCCAGTTGTTCAATTTTTTGGTGATAATCTGACCAAGAAACATAAAGGTCTGGCATAAGTCTAACGGGAGTGGTAGATGGCTGTATTGAAGGCGATTGCAGACTTTTTATTTTAGTATGAGTGCAAAGTTTTATGAATGATTCTGCTGCTGATGGCGATGCCCAACGAAATCCACTCAGTGAAAAACTTGACCTTAAAACAAAGCTGGCTTACGGTGCAGGGGATTTAGGCCCAGCAATTACTGCAAATATCTCTGTCTTTTATCTGCTAATTTTCTTTACTAATGTTGCTGGTATCCCTGCGGGTTTAGCTGGCAGTATTTTGATGATTGGCAAAATTTGGGATGGCGTAAACGATCCGCTTGTTGGGTTCCTGACTGATAAAACAAAATCTCGTCGTTGGGGCCGTCGTCTTCCTTGGATGTTTTATGGAGCAATCCCCTTTGGAATTTTCTTCTTCTTGCAGTGGATTGTACCGCGATTTAGTGCAAATCAGAGTGAGAATATCTGGCCACTGTTCTGGTATTACGTAGCGATTGGGATTATATCTCAGTCCTTTTATACGGTTGTGAATTTGCCTTATACGGCAATGACTCCAGAATTAACTCAAGATTATGACGAACGCACCAGCCTTAACAGCTTTCGCTTTACATTTTCCATTGGTGGCAGTATTCTGTCATTGATTTTAGCGCTAATTATTTTTGACAAGATTCACAATCTCCAACAAGCATATCTCGTTTTAGCAGCAGTTTGTACGGTAATTTCGATTTTAGGATTATATTGGTGCGTTTTTGGAGTCCGCGATCGCATCTTGGCTTTTGAGGCTAAACGCATCCAAGCTGAGGAACCTGCATCTCTCCCCTTCGGCGAACAGTTAAAAATTGTCTTCAGCAACCGACCTTTTTTATTTGTTATTGGTATATATCTTTTTTCTTGGCTAGGTGTGCAGATTACAGCCAGCATTATTCCCTATTTTGTAGTCAATTGTATGGGTCTAAAATTTGCAGACGTACAAACAGTGCTGATTGCAGTCCAAGTAACTTCCCTGCTGATGCTATTTGTCTGGGGGGCGCTGAGTAAAAAACTCGGGAAAAAAGTTGTTTATTTTCTGGGAATGACTTTATGGATAATAGCCGCCGCCGGGCTATTTTTCTTACAACCTGGTCAAATAGTTTTGATGTATGTAATGGCTGTTATGGCTGGTATTGGTGTCTCCACAGCTTATCTAATTCCCTGGTCAATGATTCCAGATGTGATTGAATTAGATGAACTGCAAACTGGACAACGCAGAGAAGGCATTTTTTATGGCTTCATGGTTTTGCTACAAAAATTTGGTTTAGCTTTCGGGCTGTTTTTAGTAGGAAATGCTTTGCAAGTATCCGGTTTCAAAGAATCTGTAGCCGGAAGTCCACTACCTATCCAACCAGAATCGGCACTATTTGCTATTCGCATAGCTGTTGGCCCCATCCCTACAGTTTGTTTGATTTTTGGCTTGATTTTAACGTATTTTTACCCAATTACCCGCGAGATGCACGCAGAAATTATGCTGAAACTCAAAGAACGGCAAGAAAAAAGGGAAGTTAACTAATAGACATCTCCAGAAATTAATTATGCGTTACCTGAAACCCTTGTAGAGACGTTTCATTGCAACGTCAAAACAATTCATTTTCACCAGATGTCTAATTCGTAATTCGTAGTTAAGAATTCAATTACGAATTACGAATTACGAATTATTTTAGGCGTTGCTGAATTAAGGGATGATTCTTGTGGGGTGGGCATCCTGCCCGCCCGGAAATACAAGGGACGGGCAAGATGCCCATCCCACAAAAATAGTAAAATCATCCCGCAAATATGCAACGCCTTATTTTAAATGGTTTCTACAAACATACCAGTTCGGGCAAACTCTTCTTCTTCGGGGGTGAAGAGTGGAGCTTTATCCACCAGGCTAGGCTCAAAGTAGTATGTCTCTTGCAGAAACTGTCCGCTAATGACAGCCTCCTCTAAATCCTTAATGTGGTTCTGTGCAACTACACATGCTTCCTTGAGGTTATTCTGATCGCCCTTCTCTAGCAGCTTTGGTAATTCCGTTTTTAACCCTGTCAGCCGTGCCAATGGCTTAAGAATTCCATAGATATTGTAGATGCGAGCAGTTTCTATGCTGGTGTATTTGAGGGCATTGGCTCTGGCTAACTCAGAGTCAAGGCTAGGCCAAAAGCGGGTGGTGTAGAATGCCTTCTCATCCTTTTGATACCACTCCTCCGATCGCGCAATGGAAGAAGAAACCGTATTATGTAGCTTCCAGAAGAATAACCGCAGAGAATAACCATCTACCACGGTGGATAGCTTTGCCTCCATTGACACCTCAAAGTCAGTCAGGTTGGGATCGCGCCCAAGTATAAGGTACTCTACAGGATACATATCCACCTCCTTATTTTGCACAACGTACATATTCAGGTGATGGCGGCAGTAGGGACAGGGGTACATCGTGGCAAATAATTGGAAGAAGTCTTTGAAAATTGCCACTGCGGCTTTTTGCTGTACATCTGTCTTGGTACATACAATCTCAGCCGTGGTGTGGAAGAAGCGCCAAACTGCCGGGCCAATGTAATATGGAAAGCTGACTCGCATCTGCGAATCTTTCACCTCAGTCCGATCTAGATAGACATCAATGAATGCTACATACTGCGATAGCGCACCTGATTCTCGCCCAAATTCTAGGCGTTCGCGGCGTTTCTGCACTCCATTTAGGTAGTGATGGGTTAACCGCCATGCTTGTTTGAGGATCAATTTCTGTTTGGGAGTGCAACGGGGAAAATTTTCGGCAACATCCGCCCCGTAGCGGTTAAATTCTCCTGAGTTTTTTGTACACTGATACCACTCATCCAAAGCCGCCTCGTCGGGTACGGTGTTGCTTTGGATGTCTGCTGTGGTAGAAACACTAAACGCTGCCAACAACTTTGGCATAAAGTCCTCATACCAATATGCTACTGGCATGATTGCACCATCTATTTCCTCGGTTGCTTGGGAGAGGATGACGCGGTTCCACTTGTGCAAATAGTCTTTTGGATTTGCTTGAGATTTAGTTGGTGGTGGAGCCATTTCTTCGTTCAGTTCTATTCCCCTGAGACGATTGAGTTCGTTAATGGCTAGCACACCTTCTACAATGTCACCCAAGCTGAGACTTTTCTTTTTGATGGTAATTGCAAACTCGACTCCGGCAGCAAACTTTTCTTTGACATTGGCAAATTTACTCCGCGCCTCTAAAATTGCTTGCTGCTCTGCCAACATTTCTGGTGTCTTTGCCACTGTTTGCCAGTTTTTGATCCGCTCCTGCAATCTGGTATATTCATCGGCAATCGATTCAACCACTGCATCTAGGACGGGGTAGCAATCTTCAGAGACTATACCTAATGCTTTGTATAGTGCGATCGCCTGTTTGACAAACTCCACAAAATCAGTAATTCTGTATGGCAAGTTTTTCACCCGCAAGTGAGTTTCATGGTTGGCGGAGAAACTCTCACGGAAACTGCGGTAAGCTGCTCCTTGAATCAAACGAAACAAACCAATCTGCATTTGTAAGCGGGAGGTTCCGCTTGTTTTCTGATTTGGTGAGTTTGGGTGTTGTACTAACTGTTCCCTTAGCTGTGCCAACTCTGGAGTCGTTGCTTCTTGCGTCGGCTGGGGGCTGGCTGCTGCGGCCTCATTGGAAGTAGCAACTGTCTTGAGTGAACTGTTAAGGGAAATCGGTGAGTCTTGATAGCCAGTTTTGCTCTCTGACTCTGCCGGTACTAGCTGGCAGAACTCATCAAAGTCAATTGAGCCATCGCCATCATGATCTACTTCCCGTAACATCTCATTCAATTCAGCCTCTGTCAGCCCAAACTGAGTCATAACAGTCCGCAACTCGGCGGCAGTAATTTCACCGCTACCGTCTTCATCAAAGGCGCTGAAGGCTAACTTGAGGCGGCTTTGGCGATCGCCTACTTTCGCTATCATCAGCGTTTTAAATTCTTCAAAGTCGATAGTGCCTGACAAGTCAACATCAATCTCCTTGATCAAGTCACGTAGCCCTGCTTCCGTGGGATTTTGCCCAAGCGATCGCATTACCTCCCCTAGTTCCTCAGTTGAGATCGCTCCGTTGCCGTCTACGTCTAATACCTTGAAAGCTTGCCACAATTTTCCTATTTCTTGTTCATCAATCATGGTTTTGTTCCAATTCCATAGTTGCCACTAATAAGTTTATTACCATGTTTTTTCACAGCTACTTCAATGCTGTCTATTTATGTTCAGTAAATAGCAAGTTTCAGGAACGATAGAATTTTGTCTCAACGTTATTTGCAGTCGCCTTGTCAATTTTTCAGTTGCGTATTGTTGCAAGAAATGCAGCTTTGCGGGGTTAATTGCAACTGCTTTTAGAGCAACTAAGTAAGTCAGCGAGAATAAATCAAACTATATTAAGTAATACAAAAAATATTAAAATTGTTTTATAGCAAGTATTTCATCTGTCATTTAAGAACTAAATTTCTCACTAAAAACCTTTAATTATTTATGCTTTTATATAGGAATCCGGTTTGATTTTTGAAAATATACGTAGGGTGCGTTAGCGACAGCGTA
>NZ_JAYGHD010000193.1:0-5202 GCF_034932245.1 Nostoc sp. UHCC 0251 | reverse complement strand
CCACAAGAGTTATATTTAATTCGATTATGCAAATTAGATGTTTTTTAGCTTACTAGCCAGTTCATCATGTATAGGACTTACGCAAAGGCACAATCTTCTTTCACCTTCAATAAGCCAGCCCTTGAGCAACACCACAAATCCTGGCGCTAGAGGCGATGTTTAGGCACAATTCACATTTTGATTCAGCAACGCCGATAATTATTATCAGAAGTTAGCCCAGAAAGATTATGCAAAAAATTCATGTTTATGCACAGCAGGGAAATATTGCAGGAGTCGCAAGTAAAATAGCTAATGGCGTTGATATTGATCGCCTAGACGAGCATTCCCAGCAAACACCATTAATGTTTGCGGTTAGTAGCGCTAATGCAGGTGTTGATATGGTTCGCTTCCTCTTGGAACATGGCGCGGATGTGAATGCTGTGGAACAAGAATATCAAAAAGCCGTGCTTGGGTTGGCTGTGCAGTCAGGAAATCTAGATAAAATTCAATTGATTCTGGATGCTGGAGCAGATATTAACTATCAAAGTCCAGACGGATATGATGTCTTAATTAATGCTATGTATGGCCGAGATATCATGCAAGATGAAAACTTAATTTCAACTTTGAATTTACTCATCTCTAGAGGTGCTGCTGTCAATGGCATAAGTAGCTATGGTGAGACTGCAATTAAAGTAGCTGCTCATGTAGGAAGATTTGATGCTGTCAAATTATTATTGAATGCGGGTGCTAACCCAGAGCAACTGGAATGGACAGAATTAATGCACGCTATAGTTTTTGGGAGCTTAGAGCAAGTAAAGTTATTGTTAGAGCAAGGAGCCGATCAAGATGTGCGTGATTGTTGGCATAGAACCCCTTGGTTATTGAGTATTCAAATGGGTGAACTACCTAAAGCTAAATTACTCCTAGCTGCGGGAGCAAATCACAACGATGTGGGAAACTGCGGAAAAACGCCGTTAATGTATGCGGTAGAAAACAATAGGCTCTCAGTTTTACAGTGGCTAATTGCAGAGGGATTTGATATTGAAGCCACTGATGATTTTGATAACACTGCATTAATAATCGCAGCAGAGTATGGTGCTACTGATTGCGTCAAAATCTTACTAGAAGCTGGCGCAAACCCTAGCAGAATCAATCATTGCGATGGCAAAGCCATTAAGATAACGACAAATAAAGAAATCGTCAAAATGTTAATTGCAGCTGGTGAAGATGTGAGCGATATTAACGATGATATGCGGCGATCGCTCACCGGAATTGCCAACAGCAAATTCTCACTATCCGAATTATCACCAAAGCAATATTTTGCTGGCAAACATCCGCGCTTTGGCAAAACCAATCCAGAATTGATGCAAATACCTTTTTGGCAAGTAATGATTTATGAAGGTTGTTCTGCTTATAGCGCCCAAAATACTTTTAAAGATACAGAAAATCGGCAAGATAAAGTATGGTGCTACGATCGATTTGGCAGAACTATTACACAATTACCAGATGGCAGAATTGTAGAAATTGCTGGTGAGCATGAAGATTACTATGACTCTAATTTTTGTATATATAACGATGTTGTAGTTTATCAAGGTGATGGTAAATTTCAAATTTATGGTTATCCCAAAGATGTTTTTCCACCAACTGATTTTCATTCAGCTACATTATTTGGAGAATACATATATATTATTGGTAGTTTAGGATACTCTGATACAAGAATCTATAATGAAACCCCAGTTTATAGATTAAATATCTACACATTTGAAATAGAAAAAGTAGAGACAACTGGTGAGAAACCAGGATGGATCAGTAGACATAAAGCTTACTACAAAGAACCAGCTAAAATTTATATTACTGGTGGGAAATTGTGTGTATTAAACAATGATCAATCAGAAGATTATATAGATAATTCGGTTGATTACGTCTTAGATTTAATCAATTTAACTTGGAGCAGCACTACTGTTTAAATATAAATCTATCTCTGACTCACGCTCAAGGAGGGTGCTAGGGCTAAAGTTTTCGTCAGATCAGCAAGAAGAATGCGATCGCAAAGGTTAAACAATTCTACCTCGGTCTGAGTCTGTCGCATCAGCCGCAGGAAATGACCGTCAGCGTCAACACTCAAGGCAATGTAGTTGAGGAACATTTTGAGGTAGCCTACGCGCGATCGCTCTGGCATACTTGCCGCTGTGGGGGTTTGCCATAAACGATCGATATAGTTACGTACCTCTACTAAAGGAACGGGCGCGATCGGCTCGCAGCGCAAAGCCTGCCGAATTTGATTAAAAAGCCAAGGATTCCCGATCGCCCAGCGTCCCACCATCACACCCGCAGCGCCCGTTTGAGAAAGTACTTCAATCGCAGTTGCCGCAGAGTTGATATTGCCATTTGCAAGTACTGGACAATCAACCCGTTTAACCCCTTCAGCAATCAAATCATATTTTACTGCTCCGTGATACATATCTTTCACCGTGCGACCATGCAAACTCAGCAAATCAATACTGTGGTGATTGATTATATCTAGAATTTTGTAAAAGTTATCTGTATTTTCAAAGCCTAAGCGCATCTTAACGGTTAAAGGGCGATCGCTGACTGCCTGCCGCAGTTCTCCCAAAATCCGATCCACTTTTTCTGGTAAGAGCAGTAATCCACCCCCAACATTTTTGCGATAGATTCTAGGTGCTGGACAGCCCATGTTCAAGTCAACTCCAGCGATATTATATTTGCAGAGTTCCTTTGCTGTTCTCACTAAGTCTGGAATGCTTTCGCCAATCATTTGAGCAAAAACGGGACAACCCGTGTCGTTTTCGGTGATTGCTGCCAGAATGCTACGATTAAGCCGTGAGGTATCATTGACGCGGAAATACTCGGTGAAGAAGTAGTCAGGGCTGCCGTAGTGGGCAATGACTTTCATAAACCAGAGGTTTGTCACATCCTGCATGGGCGCAAGAGCGGTAAGGGGTAAGTATGGATGGAGTGATTGGGGGAGCGATACCTGGGACGGCATAGAGACTTCCAACTAAAATAAATAATCAATAATCAATCGTTTTGGAAGGCAGGGGGAGCAGGGGGAGCAGGGGAGGCAGGGGGAGAAAAATTGGATAGGAACTTTGGATGCAGGAATTGAGTAATTTAATTCTTGGATGTCCAATAGAGATTCCAGCGATCGACAAAGCATCACTCTATCAAACTTAGAGAAATAGAAATAGTGCTTTACATTCGTAAAAGTAGATACTCAAGATATATTTAGTATAAACCTTCGCCTTCACCAGCCCAACTACGCCCAAAGACTTCTTCTGTCAGAACAAGATAAGTCGCTCTTTCAAAGACCAAAACCTTGCTGGAGCAAACTTTAGTTATGCAGATATTTAGGAATCTGTTCAATATTGAATAAATAAGGAATTATTTTTTAAAAGCTTGCAAAATTTCCTTGGCAGCATTAACACCTGAGATTGCAGCTCCTTCCATAAAACCTTGCCATTCATAAAATGAGTTAGTATGTTCTCCTGCAAAGTAAATGTTGTCTACTGATTTGCCTTCATTCCCAGCAATTGTTGTAAAGTAACCAGGTTGGTTGCAGGTATAACTTCCTTTTGTGAGTGGATTTAATGACCAGTTTTCTAAATAAGCTAGATATTCGGTATTGTTGAGCCGCGCAGCCGAAATATCCGCACCAGGAAAGACAAATTTCAGGTCATTAATAAATTTAGCACTTTCCCGTTGAAGATTTTTTGGGTTAAGTCTTGCACCTAAGTTGCCACCAGCGTAATTTGTTAACACTGCTCTGCCATATGTAGCTTTGCTAGGGTTAGTTTCCCAAACAGCCTGGAGGTTGGGAAGATCAGCATAGGCACTACCATTACAACCAAGGGTAGTCCAAGGACGACCATTGAAACCTACCATCAATTTTGAGTTAGTTCCATAAACTAAATTATTAATAGCATCAAGTTTCCACTGAGGTAGTTTAAGCCCTGTTAAATCTACTTCTTGCAGAGTTGAGAAAGGAAGAGAAAATACAACAGCATCAAACTTTTCACTAAGACCATTGTTAAAGATTAATTCGATCTTACCTGCACTATCTTTCCTGGCAGCAATCAGTTTCTTACCATACTGTATCTGCCCTGGTAATCGTTTTTTTAATCCTTCAACAATCTGTTGGTTGCCTCCAATAACATGATACCGTTCATCGCTAAACACACCAAAAGGTCGGAACTTGGAGCGTCTATCTGCATGAATAAATAGTAGAAAGCTCAAACAAGTTTGTTGGTCAATTTCTCGACCATATTCACCAATATATGCAGATTTAATTACATTTTTTAGTAAAGCTCCTGCTCCACGACTATCGAGATAATCTTGGAGATTAGTTAAGTCTAGCAATCGCTCAGATGCAGTGAAGTTATTTGCAGTAGGTTGTGTAAGGGTGCGTAAATCAACTCTCATTGCAGTAACAAAAGCTCGGAATTCATCAATTACTGCTGATTCCCAATAACGTTGACCATTAAAGTAATAAAGTACTTCACCTGGTTGTTTTGATAAATCTTCGACTTCTAACTTAAATTCCCTTACATATCCCAAAATTGTTTTGTGCAGATTGTCTATAAACTCGCCGCCTCTTTCGGCAACTTGACCAGGGAAGACTCCATTAAGTGAGTAGCAGCGTCCCCCTGCTCGGTCACTCGCTTCGTAAATAGTAGCTTTAATTCCTTGACGCTGGAGTTCGTAGCCACAAGCGAGTCCTGCTAAACCAGCACCTACAATCGCTATCTTTGCATCCATTGAAGAAGGTGCGGCCAAAGTACGATGAAAATAACTAGACCCTAGACCAATTGTTCCACCTAATATTGTAAATTTCCCTAAATCAGTCAGAAATTGCCGCCGCTTGCCCTTACGCAATGACATCAGTTCTTCAAGCTGATAAATGCGTTCAATACCTTCGCTCGTTGAAATATTACGCTTTTGGCAATAGTTAACAATCCCAAGAGTGCGGGCTAATCTTCTAAATATTGGTGAATGGCTCATTACTGATAACTTTAGCTGATTTTTTTAGGACATTTCCCTATTTATCTGCTTACCAGTATAAATTTTATCTATGCACTTAGTATAAAGGTTAACCTTTATAATTTAAAGTTTTGATATTTTCTCAACTATTAACTGAGCATTATCAATTTACCAAAAAACTTGTAGAGACGGCGATTTATCGCGTCTCGAAAACCCAAAATTTTG
>NZ_JAYGHD010000192.1:0-5257 GCF_034932245.1 Nostoc sp. UHCC 0251 | reverse complement strand
AAGATGCCCATCCCACAAAACTAGCAAAATCATCCCGCAAATATGCAACGCCGAAAAATCTACAGCGTAAGGATGAAAGACCCTTTTCTGAATTTAAAATTTTTAACAGATGCTTTGCGTTCTTCGATTGGCTAATGTTTTAAGTTTTCTGACTACTACTAGACTGGAAGGATTTGACTGCACACTGCGTCAAAGAGTTTCTTTGTTAGTAAAAAAGGCATTGTCATTTTCCAAGCAACTGGGCTTTGATTGTTGTGAAAATTGAAAACCATCGCCTACATAAATGCCTAAAGAGCGAGCAATAGGAACTAAATAGCCGTTAGCATCCACAGGCGAAGGACTTTGAAGCATTACTTCTTGCAAAGGGACGGCAACAACTTGTCCATTTTGCCAAGCTACCATTTGGTCATATTTGCCTTGTGCTACCAAATCCACTGCGGTTTTACCAAAAGCTGTAGCCACTAGACGATCTAAGGCAGAGGGAATACCGCCTCGTTGAATATGCCCTAGAACTGAAACTCGCGTTTCTATCTTCTCAGTACTACAATGGCTAATTTGGTCGGCTATATATTGACCCATTCCGCAGGTAAGAGTTGATTGACACAGCCCGTCACAATCAGATGAGTCTTTGACTGCTTCAATGCCTTCTGCAACTACGACAATAGCAAATTTGCGCCAAGAGCGATCGCGCAGTTGAGCAAGATGCTGGCAAATTCCCTCTATTGAATAAGGTATTTCTGGAATCAAAATCACATCTGCACCGCCTGCTATACCTGCTTGCAGGGCTAAATGACCTGCTTTTCTACCCATGACTTCCACAATCATCACCCGATCGTGACTAGCTGCTGTAAAAGTTAGAGAGTTGAGAGCATTTGTAATTGTGTTAACGGCAGTGTCAAACCCTACAGACCTTTCTGTGAGTGCTACATCATTATCAATGGTTTTCGGAACACCAACAAAATTCCAATTACCTTGGTGTGCAAGATTGTGAAGAATACTTAAGCTACCATCGCCACCAATGCCAATTAGTGCATCTAACTCTAACGTCTGATAACCGGCAATAATCTCACTAGCACGTGCAAGTGTATCTCCTTTATTGATAGTTCCTAAGATAGTTCCCCCCATAAAAAGCAAGGGGTCAATCCCACGCAGGTCTAGACCATGCATCTTAAGAGTAGTTGCTTTACCTTCAAGGAGTCCTCGTGTTGCATAAGAAATTCCCAGCACTTCCCAATCATAAGTTAGTGTTGCATGGCTCACAACAGCCCGAATCACAGCATTAAGTCCAGGACAGTCTCCACCACTGGTGAGGATACCAATTCGTTTGCGGTTTGTCATAAAACTATTAAATGAGAAATCTCTATAGGATAGAAATTGTTGGTTAAATTTAAGATGCTACTTCTAACCAGTCAAAAATTTGGTTGAGTTGGCTCAAAGTTACTAACCCATACTGCCAAAGAACCATAGGCAACAAGCTTGGAGTTTGCTCGACATGACGTAAAGCCAAGCTGATAACAGTAGCAGGAATTGCTAACTCCTCTAATAAAAAGTTAATTAATTTAATATATTTTCTAGATTCCATGTTGATTACTCTCCTCTAGATTTGCCTATACAGGACATAGATAAAATTACGCAAAAAGTTTGAGGAACCTGTGAGGAAGCGCAATATCATATCTTCTATTTTGTAAACTTAAAATAAGTAATAATTTTAGTACAAAATTATACTTGCAAAAACAGTAATATCTAAAAATAAACTTATGTATTATAATTGCCAGCTTCACAATTTAATCAAGTTATTTTGGTAAGTTTAAGGTAGAGTCAAAGCATGAATTGTTCTGGCTTTACAGAACTTAATTAGCTGGGGTAAAAGTTATGGATACTGCTGTCAAATATGACATAGAAGTTATTAAAGAAGAAGCACGCCAACTTATTCATAAAGGACTTGTGAGACGTAACCAGCCAATTTATGCTTTGTGTCAGTACATTCCTGGTCGTGATTGGATTTGTGTTGAGCTTGAGCTAGAAGAAAACGACTTTTTACTTAGAGATAAGATTATTGATCTGTTAGGTCGTGAAGACTGGGATGAAGATTGAAATAAAAGTGTAACGCTAAGAGGATGTCTGATAAATATCAATAAGTGCCTAAACAGCCAACAACTTTTCAGACAACCTCTTAGCGAAGCTATGCCGAAGGACTTGCCTCTCGTTCGCGTTAGCATCTCCGTTCGCGCAGCGACGACTATAGAAAAAAGATAAAAGAAGGCTTTACGCTGCGTTATCGCTTTTAATGTCTCCCTTTGGGAGAAGACCGCGCTGCTTTACCAAAATCTAAAATCCAAAATTGGATGACAGCCACAATCCAACATCCTCACAAGTTCCTCAAAGTATCTTCCTATAAACATAAGTGTCAGATGAAATGCTCATTAACTCAAAGCAGCCTTTGCAACTCTCTCCACTTAATATTAAGGAAGCTTTACTATGGTCATAAAAACACTGGTCAATCAAAACACTGAACATCAAGTGTTACCACAAGCTCTCGTGTTGTCTTTAGAAAAAGTAGGAATTGCAGATATCCCTACAGTCGGAGGCAAAAACGCTTCTTTGGGAGAAATGATTCAGCAACTTAGACGCAAAGGCGTGAAAGTTCCTACAGGATTTGCTACTACTGCTAACGCATATCGCTACTTTATGGAAGCAGGAGGATTAGAAGCGGAACTTAGGCAGGTTTTTGCAAACTTAGATGTTGAAGATGTGAATAATCTGCGGCAACGAGGTAAACAGGCACGGTCTTTAATGCTACAAACGCCGTTTCCTGAAGAATTAGAACAAGCGATCGCTCAAGCATACCAAGACCTGTGTCAAAAGTATGGTGCTGATACCGATGTTGCAGTTCGCTCTAGTGCTACAGCAGAAGACTTACCTGATGCTAGCTTTGCCGGACAGCAAGAAACTTACTTAAATGTCCACGGACTGCAAGCTGTACTAGAAACCTGCCATAAATGCTTTGCATCTATTTTTACCGATCGCGCCATTTCTTACCGTCAAATAAAAGGCTTCGACCATTTAAATATTGCCCTTTCTGTCGGCGTCCAAAAAATGGTGCGTTCGGATTTAGCTGCATCTGGTGTGATGTTTTCTATTGATACCGAGACAGGGTTTAAAGATGCTGCATTGATTACCGCAGCTTACGGCTTGGGTGAAAATGTCGTTCAGGGTGCAGTAAATCCTGACGAATATTTAGTATTTAAACCAACTCTTAAACAAGGATACCGCCCAATTTTGAAAAAACGTCTTGGGACGAAAGAAATCAAGATGGTGTACGATTTAGGCGGTTCTAAAATGACTAAAAATATTCCGGTTGCAGTGAGCGATCGCACCACTTTTGCCCTTAATGATGACGAAATTCTCCAACTAGCGCAATGGGCATATTTAATTGAAGAACACTACTCAAAAGTACGTGGTGTTTACACGCCAATGGATATCGAATGGGCCAAAGATGGCATCACCAACGAATTATTTATAGTGCAAGCACGTCCCGAAACTGTCCAGTCCCAGAAGACTAAAAACGTGCTGCGTAGTTATCATCTTATAGTGGCAGCAGGGGAGCAGGGGAGCAGGGGAGCAGGAGAGAAAACAGCTTTGTCTTCCCCTCTGCCCCTCCGCCCCTCTGCCCCTCTGCCTCTTGTTACAGGGCGGAGTGTGGGTGAGATGATCGGACAAGGCAAAGCACGAGTAATTCTCGATGTGCATCACCTGGAACAATTTCAGCTTGGTGAGGTATTAGTAACTAATCGCACCGATCCCGACTGGGAACCGATTATGAAAAAAGCCAGTGCTATTGTCACCAACTCCGGCGGACGCACTTGCCATGCGGCGATTATTGCTAGAGAAATGGGAATCCCGGCGATTGTTGGTTGCGGTAATGTCACAACGGTAATTAAAACTGGGCAAGAAATTACAGTTTCCTGTGCTGAAGGTGAAACCGGAAAAGTCTATGCAGGTTTGTTACCATATCAAGTTCAAGAAATACCATTAGAAAAATTGCCCCATACTCGCACTAAAATCATGATGAATGTGGGCAATCCAGAAGAAGCATTTGGCTATAGCGCTATTCCCAATGATGGGGTGGGTTTGGCACGGATGGAATTTATTATTGCTAACCAAATTAAGGTGCATCCTCTAGCATTAGTTCACTTTAATGAATTAAAAGATGAACTAGCCAAATACAAAATTGCTGAATTAACTGCACAATATGCCGACAAAGCGCAATTCTTTATCGATCAACTCGCGCAAGGCATTGGAACAATTGCAGCAGCATTCTATCCCAAACCTGTAATTGTTCGCCTGAGTGATTTCAAAAGTAATGAATATGCCAACCTTTTAGGAGGAAAACAATTTGAACCTCAAGAAGAAAACCCGATGATTGGTTGGCGGGGTGCATCGCGTTACTACGATGAACGCTACCGTGAAGGATTTGCTTTAGAATGTCGAGCCATGAAAAAAGTCCGCGAGGAAATGGGTTTAACCAACGTAATTTTGATGGTGCCATTTTGTCGCACTCCATCTGAAGGTCGGCGCGTACTTGCAGAGATGGCGAAGCATGGTTTAGTGAAGGGAAAAAACGGTTTACAAGTGTATGTGATGTGTGAGTTACCAAGTAACGTCCTACTTGCAGAGCAATTTTGTGAAGTGTTTGACGGGTTCTCAATTGGTTCTAATGATTTAACGCAATTAACATTAGGACTTGATAGAGATTCAGAGTTGGTAGCGCATTTATTTGACGAACGTGATGATGCTGTCAAAGAGATGATTGTTAAAGCAATATCTACAGTGAAACAGTGCGAACGCAAAATTGGTATTTGCGGTCAAGCACCAAGTGACTACCCAGAATTTGCTCGGTTTTTGGTAGAACAAGGTATTGATTCGATTAGTCTCAATCCTGATTCAGTGCTGAAGACATTGTTAGAAATTGCGGCAGCAGAAAAAGGTAGTTTGTAACAGGTAAATTTCAGGCAATACATCCTCATCTAGAGACGCGATTCCCCGCGTCTTTAAATACCAATTATCGAAGGAATTCAGAAGGCAGATCGCGCAGCGTGTCGTAGACAAGGCAGGAGGCAGATCGCGCAGCGTGTCGTAGACAAGGCAGAAGGGAATTCTGACTCACTCTGCCCACGACCAAAGGGAGTAAGGGTTTAAGACCCAGCCCTTTCAACGCGAACAAATGAACTACTCAATCAAAGGCTGAAACCCGCTC
>NZ_JAYGHD010000191.1:0-5463 GCF_034932245.1 Nostoc sp. UHCC 0251 | reverse complement strand
CTAGCTCACAATCTGCTTAATTTGTCAATGCCTTCTACTGGACTGGCTCTCTAGTGGTCAAGCGGCGCAATTTTTGGCAATTTCAAGTGCGATCGCTCAGGCTGGAGATAATATTGTTTCCACTAGTTTTTTGTATGGGGGAACATATAACCAGTTTAAAGTTTCATTACCACGTTTAAGTATTAAGGTCAAGCTTGTTGAGGGAGATGATCCGGAAAGTTTCCGTCAGGCGATCGCTCTGGTATGGCTGAGTCTTATAGTGATTTAGGAAAAAATGAATGCGATCGCGGTAATCTCGAAGCAGCAGAACAGTTTTCTAAACAAGCTTTAGTAATGGCGCAAGAATTGGGAATGACTCACTTACTGGGAGAGATTAACTACGATTTAGCACAGCTAGAGCGTAAGCGCAGCAATACAGAACTTGCCCAACAGCATTACAACACAGCGCATCAAATATTTCAACAATTGGGTGCAGCGAAGGATTTGGAGAAAATCAAGCGAGAGTGGAAGCAAGATAAATTCTAATGATGCCAAATTCAATAATTTCAATCTTATAGGCTAATAGATTACTGCGTTCAGATAACGAAACCTAGCCCAATACAGTTCAGATAAAACCAAAACACTTGTAGAGACGGCGATTTATCGCGTCTCGAAAACCCACAATTTTGTACAATTAGCCCTTAACCCAAGCGTATTGAAACCTAGACTACAAACTGTGAACAAGCGGTTGATAATTAGATATGCGATGTTTGACGACAAGCCGCTCCGTATCTACGCATCCTTTGGCAATATACTTTTTCAGCAACTTGCCCACAATGGAAATACCTTGCTCAATCTCCTCTGGCGAGAGACAGAAAGTCAGACGCATCGCTGGATAACCCTGCTTATCGGGGAAAAATGCCGAACCGCACGCCAAGTAGACATTTTGTGCAAAGGCTTCCTTACGAATTGTCCCAATCGGAAAATCATCTGGTAACTGTACCCACAGAAATAATCCACCTGTGGGAACTGTCCACCGGATTTCTTCAGGAAAATAACGCTCTAAAGCTTGCAGCATAGTATTACGACTTTGCAGATTATCTGTGCGAAGTCGGCTGAGATGACGGCGGTAATGTCCTGAAGCGAGGTATTCGCTAACTATTGTTTGGGAAATACTGGATGTGTGCAAGTCATGGAGCAATTTTCGCTCAATAATTGCTTGATAATGCTTACCTGTAACTACCATATAGCCCACTCGTAAACCCGGCATTAAAGTTTTAGAAAAGGTGCTTAAATAAGTGACCAAATTATTTTTATCTAAAGCTTTAATTGGTGCTGGTACAGCATCAAAATTTATTCCTTCATAAGCATTATCTTCCAAAATGGGGCATTCATATTTTTCAGCTAATGCTAATAACTGTTGACGATGAGCTTGTGTTGTCGTCAATCCGGTTGGATTGTGAAAGGTACTAATCGTATAAATTAATTTCGGGCGGTGGCTGTGTAAATATTGCTCTAATAAATCTAAATTCATTCCCTCCGCAGTCATGGGAATGCCAATAATCTTAGCTCCTAAGTTTTCTAAAATAGAAATTGCACCATAATAGGTGGGAGCTTCGACAATCACCCAATCACCAGGTTGTACATAATAACTCATCGCTAATGACAACCCTTGCTGAGAGCCATTAGTAATAATTAAATCTTCTGGAAACACCTCTAATCCTTGATGTACTAGCATCTGGGCAATTTGTCTGCACAGTGTTAGTTGTCCTTGAGGCATCTCGTGGGGAAAGAAAATATCAGCATCATCTTGTCTTAGCGCTCGTCTAGCAATCAGGTTAATATCTTTTGGTGGACGAGGATAACCGTAGCCAAAATTAATTATTCCTGGCTGTGTTTGTGCTTGCACCAGTGGAGTATACATCTCATAAAAAGAACACTTTCCTGGCTTTGTAATTATGACATTTTGGGCTGGAGCGAATTTAGATTCTAGGTTGGCGCTTTTAAGAGAAACGCTGCTGACAAAATATCCTGAACCTTGACGAGCAGAAACAATACCATCTGCTTCTAAAACGTTATACGCTTCAATAATCGTGAGTTTGTTAACTTGTAAACTTTCTGCCAGAGAGCGGATAGAAGGGAGGCGATCGCCACTTTTGAGTGCGCCAGATTTAATGAGATGACTAATGCGATCGCGGATTTGTAAATAAATCGGTTTGGGTGACTGCCGTTCTAATAAAATGTTCATTCTGGCGCACTCGTCAATGACTAAATAATCACCAATACTGGCAATATAAACTATTTCTACCAACTTTACCTAGTACAGTTATGAGTTTTTTCACTATACCAGTTGGGATGCCGCTTAACTGTACTAGATGAAATCTGCCAAAACTGTACCTTCTCAGTTAAAAATTCTTACGTGAAAGTAAAAGTAATAGTTCATTATTCATCAGGTACTTTCACTATGAATAAATTTAATTTTTTGTTAAATTTACGAAAATATTGGCAAGATTTTCTCATCTGGATAGCTGCTAGTAGTTCTGACCTCCAAGTGTGGCAGGAATCTGACTGGCATGGTCATATTTCTTGTTGGCGTGCCTACGATCCAATGACAGGACGCTCTGCTTGTTTTGGTTCTGAAGAAGAAATGCGAATTTGGATTGACAACTGTTACTACAGATAAAATCTTTTGCCAATCAATGTGAGAAATAGACAGTTCGGAACAATCGACGACATTTGGAAACTTTCAATTTAGGAAAATACTGGTACTAGAAGACTTTACCAAAGCCGCCCCCGCCAGGAGTTTCTATGACAAAAACATCCCCAGGTTTCATCTCTACTGTTGCTGTGCTGTCTAAATTCTCTTCAATTCCACTCTGACGTTGTATCCAGTTGCGTCCGACAATCCCCGCTTCTCCGCCATTTAATCCAAAGGGAGGAACAATCCGATGGCCAGAGAGAATATTAGCTGTCATGGGTTCTAAAAACCGGATGCGGCGAACAACTCCATTACCACCAGAATATTTTCCTTTACCACCGCTATCGGGACGAAGACTAAAGCTTTCTAAAAGTACAGGATAACGAGTTTCTAAAACTTCTGGATCGGTCAAACGGGAGTTAGTCATGTGAGAATGAACACCATCAGTTCCATCAAAATTACTTCCTGCCCCAGAGCCGCCGCAGATAGTCTCATAATATTGATATTGCTCATTACCAAAAGTAAAATTATTCATCGTTCCTTGAGAAGCAGCCATGATGCCCAAAGCGCCATATAAAGCATCGACAATAGCTTGAGAAGTTTCTACATTACCCGCTACTACTGCTGCTGGATAAGTTGGATTCAGCATACAGCCAACCGGGATAATAATTTCTAAAGGGTTAAGACACCCGGCATTAAGTGGAATATTATCATCAACCAAAGTCCGAAAGACATATAAGACTGCGGCTTGAGTTACAGCTTTGGGAGCATTAAAATTACTATTTAGTTGCTCAGAAGTGCCAGTAAAATCAATGGTAGCACTACGGCTTTCTTGATGAATCGTCACTTTAACTTGAATTCGTGCCTCATTATCCATTTCATAAACAAATGAGCCATCCTTGAGAAGATGGATAGCCTTTCTCACCGACTCCTCAGCATTAGCTTGCACAAACTTCATGTAAGCTTGAACAGTATCAATCCCGTATTGGGAAACCATTTTACGAAGTTCTTGTACTCCCCGTTCATTTGCGGCAATTTGTGCTTTAAAATCAGCAATATTTTGGTCAGGGTTACGAGCAGGATAAGTATGAGTTGAAAGGTGCTGTCTTACTGCGGGTTCTCTGAAATTGCCCTCTTCAACCAAAAGAAAATTATCAAAAATAATTCCTTCCTCTTCTACTCTCGTACTGTGGGGAGGCATTGAACCGGGAGTAATTCCACCGATATCTGCTTGGTGTCCACGAGAAGCAACAAAAAAGAGAGGAGTAGGGAATGGAGTATTTTCACGACTCTCTAGAAAAACAGGCGTAATTGCAGTTACGTCAGGAAGATGTGTTCCCCCATTATAAGGATTATTAGATAGATATACATTCCCTGGTTTTAGGGTGTCGCGTTTTTCGTTAATTAAACTGCGAACACTTTCACTCATTGAGCCTAAATGCACAGGGATGTGGGGGGCATTAGCGACTAATAACCCAGAAGAGTCAAAAATAGCGCAGGAGAAATCTAGCCTTTCTTTGATATTTACCGATGCAGCCGTATTTTGAAGAACAATTCCCATTTGTTCTGCAATAAATTGATAGAGATTTTTGAAGATTTCTAAGCGGACAGGATCGAGTTGAGATATTTCACACATTTTTAACTCCTTTTTATAATCCAATGCCAATATAGCAATCCTAAATGAGTTGTGAAAATCGAGAGACTCAGATCCCCGACTTCTCAAAGAAGTTGGGGATCTTATTGTTCACGACTGATTTAGGACTGCTATATGTAATGAAACTGTAAAGTAACTTACATATTTTTATATTCTCCCGCCAAATATATTTTTTTCATATTTCAGTTAGCTACATATTTAAACTTGGGAACAATATACAACAGGACTTACTACTAATCAACAATAATGCTGTTATGGACTTCAGCAATTTGAAGTGGACTAAAAATATTACACCTCAAGCTTATGAGTTATGGGCTTACTCAGATTTTAAGGTTCACTATCTCTTCAAGCTAAACTGGAAAGATAATAAAACTAATGCCAATAAACCTCAAAAAGATGATTTAATTCTGTTGAGGCAAAGAGGCTACGTTACTCACTTGGTTAAAGTTTTAGACTACAAGTCAGAAGTTGAGAGTTGCAAAGATGATTTTGGCATTTATAGAGAAGATAATTTTAGAATTTATAGAATTGTTGAAATCCTTTGGATTATTCCTTGGGACAATCCGCCTATTCTAGCTAAAGCAGATGAACTGTTCGGCTATAAAGAAGTTCTTCATTATCACGGTGGTGATGTAATGGAGTTGAATACTTTACGCAGCTTTAATAAACATTGGGGTAATAACGGTGGTCTTAATAGTTTTCAAAATCGTGTTTGTACTATGCTTAACTTACAGCAGCTTGTAACTTGGTGAGGTACAGATTATCGTGAGGGCACAACATTGTTGTGCCCCTACATATGTACTTAATTTACCTGAAATACGCTGTCTTTTTGCCATTGTTATGCTAATTTTAAGAATCTAGTTTCTATTGTTGTTTTTTCAATGAACAGATATAGATAAGGTAACATTTAACTTTTATTTAGCTTTACTACAAGGTAAGTAATATCCCTCTTCTGTCACTTTCCGAGTATTCTTAATAAAAGGATTAAAATAAAAAACTCTGGAAGGTAAGCAGGGCAATGGATGTAGAATTACAAATCCTGAAACATTTGGCAAGAGACGCTCACCCAACAGTTGCGATCGTAGATGAATATTGTGCAGAGTATAAAGACTTATTTAAAGAAGTAAGGAAT
>NZ_JAYGHD010000190.1:0-5518 GCF_034932245.1 Nostoc sp. UHCC 0251 | reverse complement strand
TCAACTTAACGTGAAAACCACTCCAGACAAAGCTTTGATAGATTACCTCGCTTGTCTCGTTCCCAGTCTCCGACTGGGAATGCCGTCTTAGAGGCTCTGCCTCCCTTGCTAGCGGCAGAGCCGCCAGGAATAGCATTTCCAGCCAGAGGCTGGAAACGAGGTTTTAAAGAGTTTTTGCTTTGACACGTATGAGCATTGCTGTGCCCCTACGAATGGTCTGTATTGCATTTAGCGATCGCTTCAAACAAACCGAAAATTCTCCGAAATATTGCCCTGAAATGCTGTATCTAAATTCTTGTAAGTCTCCAACGGAGGCGCACGTTAAACTAAAGTTTTAGGTGTAATTAGATGCACAATGGTTTTAGGAGTAAGCTGCCACTACTGCTGACATTTTGCTTATTTACTAGCTTTTTGCCTGCCTCTGGTTCAGTGTTATGCCCAGCCGTTGCCTCTGAGGAATACTATAAAGTAGCCAGAAATTATGGCAGAGATGGACGTACAGGAAGCGATGGGCGATCGGGTAGAGATGGTGGCAGTGGTGAAAACCAAAATATTTTTGTCAATGGTTCACCCGTTAATCTTGACTTGTCTGGTAAAGATGGTGAAGACGGAGAAGACGGGCAACATGGCGATCAACCGGACTGTAGTTACCAACGCAATCGCGTCAGCCACGACATAAATGCACCAAATGGTGGCAGTGGCGGTAACGGTGGCAAAGGAGGAGATGGGGGAAATGGTGGTTCCCTGACGGCGTATTACAGCAATTTGGCAGACTTACGGAACGTTTCCGTTCGAGCAACTGGTGGAGAAAGCGGACGCGGCGGTAGAGGCGGTAACGGTACTGAGGGTTGCAACTGTCAAAGACGGAGTTGGAAGGTGAAAACCTGCAAGGGAAATCCTGATAGCCCTGATTATAAATGTACTGACAAGGTTTATCGATGTAGCGACGGTAACGATGGGCGAGATGGCAGCGATGGTAGGGATGGTAGCCAAGGGCGCTTAGGAACTTTGAGTATTGTAAATAGCCAGGAACCTTTGGTAGCTGATACTCCAACTGTGCAGCTAGCACTTTCAGAACTGATAAACAAACAGTTCAATCTCTCGAAGAATAAATGGAATCAACGCAAAGGGGCAGCTTCTCTACTTGCGCCTGGTTCTGCGATCGCTGATGATTATCGAGAGTTTGAACAGCGTCTAGAAGAAGCTTTTCAAATAGTTTGGCAAGAAAGACAACCCATCAACAGTTTTGGCAATCAAGCTGTAACACTGAATTTAACTGATAATAAACAAATAGAAATTACTTTTCCTGAGGAATTATGGGTTGAGGGTAACACCAAAAGTGAGGCTAACTTGACAACATTTACCGTTAACCATGCCATTCCCAAAAAAGATGTCACCCGGTTAGCTGTGGCAGAGTTTGCCGATGCCGGACAAAACCTCAATTTAAAAATAGTCGATTTGGCAGCAAAGTCTGATTCTATTAATACTCAATTTCGCGTAAAATTCCGCGCGCAGGACAGCTTGCACGGTTTTTCTGGCTACAAAACTGAATATGAAGGTGATATTCCTAACGAACTTGTGACTCGTGACTACAACCGTTTTACTCTAGCTTTGGGCAAGCTGAAAATTCCTAACGAAGCTTTACGCCCTGGTACTAACGTTGATATTGAAGTCGTAGCAACTCGTTCTTTGGGAATACGTTCTGCGAAGCAAACTATTAGCTGGCAGGGTACAATCCGTAAGCCTAGATAAAAAGGAGTCAGGTTTTCGAGACGCGATAAATCGCCGTCTCTACAAGTGTTTTGGTCTTATCTGAACTGTATTGCGCTACCGCTGTGCTATCATACTGAATTCTGAGTCCTGAATTATTCTTGATAAAATTTAGGATGATTTTTTCCCATCTGAAACCATTTGCGAGAGAATATAAGCTGCAAAATCTAGTAATTGATCTAGCAAAAAGCCAATGATACCGATGTAGAGGATCACCTGAATAATGTAATCAGCATTGCCCGCTTTATAAGCTTCCCAGAGGGTAAAGCCAAGTCCTTTTGGGCCTGTTAACATTTCTGTAGCAATAACTATAAACCAGGCTACCCAAATGCTAACTTTCAAGGCATGAAATATATGAAATATAGCTACTCGAAAGTTATTATTCTGTCTATGAAAATGCCGCATACCGATTGCCGTATTAATAATCATAGTCCAGAGAGTTCCGATAAAAACTATTGTAATAGCAGCAGTTTCACTCTCTTGAAACACTATTAGGGCAATAGGTAGCAAAGCTATAGGAGGGATACTATGTGGTATCTGGAATATCAGCCTAAATAACTGATAAACCATGCTATTCATACCGATTAAATATCCTACAAAGCTACCCAATACAGCGGCTGGAATATAACCCACAAATAACCGTTGCAGGCTAGCTAAAATGTCTAAAAACATATATATTTTCTGCCTCAGTTCTCATAGAAAATATTTAGAAAATACTGCGGCAACAACACCAAATAGCGAAAAAGATGTGTTTAAATACACATTTTATTGGAAATCATAAGAGTTTTTATATCTTCTCCTCGTTGACGAACAAAGAATTTAAGCATTATTACGATGTGGAAGCAATAATACAAAGCAGAAGTAAAACTAGACTTTAGTAAACATTATCAGAAAAATAAACCCTAATTAGTAAGTTAAATACAATTTCCAGATTTTACTTGTTTGATGATTGCACTAAGTATGAATATCTAAAATTTTTAATATTAAATAGCAAAATTTGTTATTAGCAATACAGAATATCTATAAAACAATACGCTTGCAACAGAAGTACGACCTGTAAGCCCAATAAATAGAACTGATAAAAACAAAACTATGGGATAAAATGCACTAACTCTAATTTAAAATACCTTTAATTCTGAACTAAATGCAACTCTACAAATGGAGTTTTTGCTTCACCTGTCCAAATTCCTTCTAGTTGCTTCGTATTTTTACTTAAGAGTTCGTCAATTTTTACTTCTGTTTGTGAATTGTAATATGTAAATCTAGACTGATACACTTTTGGCTTCATATGTTGTAGGGGCAATATCCTGCGGGAAGCCTTGGGCTACATGAATTGCCCCTACCAGAGAATAAGGGTTTCGGCTGTTGTTTGCGTAAGTTCTGATTCAGATGCGATTATTTCCCTAGATTCCGCTTCATTTGTTCCAACTCATCCTGAGTTTCCCAGCTTCGGAACTTCTCTTCTAAGTCATCAAACCCACTAGAATAACTGCTAGTTTGATTCGACCAGCCGCTGGTTTCAAAACGCTGCTGAGTTTGTGCTTTAGCACGGGCTGTCTGTGCTTCGGCTGCTTTAGCTTGCACTTCCTGTCGCCGCTGCTGAATTTTTCGCAGTAGTTCCTGAGATTGGTTAATGCGTTCTTTCAGTCCTTGCATGTGTCCCCAGCGCTGATTTCCTTCGCGCAACAGGGCTGCTTCTCGCTCACCCGCAGCAGCCGCCAAATCCTCTCTACCAGCGTTTTTGGCTTTTTGAACGCGGATATGCCAACGCTGAATTTCTTGAGCAGTGGACAGAATTTCCTCTTGCGATCGCTTCTCTTGTAATTGTAAATCTGCAATCAGTTTTAATGTGCCTTCCTCTTGCTCACGCAGCTGTTCTAGCAGCGCCTCTAACTCCAAATGTGGATTGTTACGCAAGAATTCTTCTAAACGGTTTTCTAAAAACCGACTCAAATCATCAAATAAGCCCACTGCTAGAACTCCAGAGATTGGGTGCGTGACTATTTTATTGTAGTAGTCAGGTGGACTTCTGGGTGTTAGTTAGATTTTAAAGTTGGGAAGAATGTATTTGGTGAAACTACGCAAACAACGCTGACTTATCAAAATAAGGCTTTAATCAGTATGAGTTCTGATTTCCAACCGCCATCTAAAAGTTTGTCCATATTAGCTTCTGTGGGAGGAATAGTTACCGGTCTACTAGCGATCGCAATTTTAAATGTTTGGTCTAAGCAAATTTCCAAGACTTCTATAGAAAAACCTGAAATATCAACATCCGAAACTGCTTCACGCCAGCTGGTAGAACCACAGAAACCCCAAAATCCTGTCTCTGCTGCCAAGGAAGCTGAAAGAATTGCCAGCCTTGATGCGAAATCTGTAGTTTTACCAGGTCAAGCCATTCCTAAAAACCAACTAACAGTAGCGATAATTCCTTATGTTGCTCCTGGAGTTGGAAAGCTGACCCCAGAGGAAACGACAACTGCCCGTCAGGCTTGGTCATATTTCCAGCGCAACTGGAACGATGAAACTGGCTTAGTCAATTCTGTTGATGGTTTTGCCTCTGTAAGTATGTGGGATCAGACAGCAGCGATCGCAGCCTTGGTCAGTGCTAGAGAACTCAATATCGTGCCTGCGGCTGAATTTGAAGCCAAAATGAGCAAAATGTTGAAAACACTGGCATCTATGCCTTTGTATAAAGGGGAACTACCAAACAAAGTCTACAATGCAAAAACCCTCGTACCCGTTAATTATGGTCAACTAGAAAAACGCGAAGAAATTGGTTGGTCAGCCATTGATTTAGGGCGGATGGCAATCTGGCTGAAGATTGTCGGGGCAAAGTATCCAGAGATGCAACTAGAAACAGAAGCAGTTTGGAAGCATTGGCAAGTCAAGCGTCTGACCAGAAGGGGACAAATGTACGGTACTGCCGTTATCAAAGGTAGAGAACAGTACAATCAAGAAGGTCGCTTGGGCTATGAGAATTATGCTGCCTACGGTCTGAAACTTTGGGGCTTGGATGTTAAAAAAGCCTTAGATTATCAGTCCAATGCTGCCTTTGTTGATCTTTACGGACAGGGAGTTCCTTACGATCGCCGTGACTTTAACAATTCTGAAGCTAATAACTATGTTCTTAGCGAACCTTATATTTTAGATGGTATCGAAACTGGGTTTCAAGCTTTGCCTAAAGCATACGCTGATCGGATTTTAGCTGCTCAAGCAGCGCGTTATGAAGCGACAAACCAATTAACCGCCGTTACCGAAGACAACTTAGATCGCCCTCCATACTTCGTTTACAGCAGCTTGTTTGTCAACGGAAAACCTTGGGCAACCATCGCAGATACCCGACAACAGTACAACGATTTGCGATTCCTCAGTGCCAAAGCTGCGATCGGCTGGCATGTGCTTTACAATACTACTTACACCAGCCAGTTATTTGATTTCGTCCAAGACAACCTCAAATCAAAAGATGGCTGGTACAACGGCTTTTATGAGTCTCTACGTCAGCCGAATAAAGCTCTTACAGCTAATAATAATGGCGTGATTTTAGAAAGCTTACTGTATAAAAAGGTCGGACAACCACTGACTGTTTGGGCAGGAGTTAAAAAAAGTCAGAAGTCAACCGAGAGGGCTACTAGAACACCGTAAGTTACAGCTAAATTTCTCAAATAGTAAAAAAACTGACGTTGCATATCAGAAGAATGTAGAGACGTTGCAATGCAACGTCTCTACAAGGGTTTCAGGTAACGCATAA
>NZ_JAYGHD010000189.1:0-5547 GCF_034932245.1 Nostoc sp. UHCC 0251 | reverse complement strand
CGCAAACGAGTCGCACCACCCCACACCCTACACCCCACACCCTGTTTTTTGTAATTTTTATTAGCGCTATCAGCCATTTTGTGTCAAGTCATGTTGACTATTTGTAACGAAATTGTTATATTAATTTACATAAAGAAACAAAAAAGAGAAAAAACTATGTACACCACTGTTAATGAAAATGGCGTTCTCAATAATTACGCAACTGAACCACAGGTATACTGCGCTGAGTACCCGGCAATTTGGGAACAACGTAACTACGTTATACAAGGTGCAATTGCAACTATGTTTGTTACCGCTTTAGTTTTGGTTGCTTTTGTGGTTAGCTAAGATTTTTGCCCTTTCGGTTACGGTATCTCCCATCGACAAAAAGAGCTTTTTCCCCTCACCTCGGTATTTAACGCCGGGGTTTTTATCGTTCATATCAAAGGGCGGCGCTGCACGGAATGATGAAGCCTAGCCACAGGCGGAGATTTGCTTGCTCGAAAAGTGATAAGGCAAGCGATGCCTATGGCGGCAAGTTACGCATTTTACAGCCAGCAGATGGTAAATTCGACTTGTGACTAGACTTTGAACTATTTAGTTATTCATCATGAGCTTCAAAACAGTAGTTTTCTATGGTTCCTATAGGAGCGATCGCCAGGGCATCAAAGCTGCCAGATTCATGATTAATCAGCTTAAGCAAAGAAACCATGAGGTGATTTTTGTGGATGCAAAGGAGTATGACTTTGGCATCTTAGACAGGATGTATAAGGAGTATGATAAAGGCCAGGCTCCTGCAAAGATGGAAGAACTGGCAGAGCATATCCGAACAGCAGACGGTTTTGTAGTTGTTGCAGGAGAATATAACCATTCCATTCAGCCAGGATTGAGCAACCTGATGGATCACTATTTAGAAGAGTACTTTTTCCGTCCGGCTGGTATTGTTTCCTACTCAGTTAGTAGCTTTGGAGGAGTGCGGGCAGCCATACAGTTACGCGCTTTTCTGTCAGAGATGGGAATGCCTACTATTTCAAGCATTTTTGCTATTTCCAAAATAGGGGACTCTTTAGATGAAACAGGTACTCCACGGGAAGCGGCTTTGACCAAGAGAGTTGGTCAATTTTTAGATGAATTAGAGTGGTACGAAGAAGCACTACAACGACAAAGAAAAGAAAAAGGAACCCCGTTCTAATCAAGTGAGAATAAGTATTGAGCGACAATTATCAGCAATGATTGCAAACATTCTCGCCCTTTACGGTTCTTGTCAGCTTTTGGCGATCGTATAGTGCAATACGCTTGGGTTAAAGCTAAAAACTAAAACTGGCGTAGGTTGGTTTGAGAAACATAGACCCGAAGGGGCTTCCCGCAGGTTAACCCAACAAAGCCTTGGAAATGTTGGGTTGCGCTTTGCTTAACTGCTCGACCCAAAGTAAAACTGCTCAAAAAATTAATCACTAGTTAATACTGAGGCGAGAAGGTCAGGACGAGACAGATGTGGGCAATGTCCAGAAGGTAGCTCAATGGCATCGACTCCTAAGCGCTTGCGTGCAGCGTAGCGTGACCATGTAGGAGATATTATGCGATCGTTGGTACAAACAATATATTTACGTTCAACATGCGGCAAAGCTTTTAGAAGATTCGTTTCAAACATATATGCCATAGATTGTTGCGAACGACTTTTTGAGATTGCCCACTGTGCTACATCCGGTTGACAATCATGAAAGAAAAACTCCCTTAATACTGCTTCGTCTGAATAATCTTTGCCTACGGAAGCGGGTTCATACATATCAGGCTCATCGTAGAACTGTTCGAGTTTACTTGGGTCTTTGGGCTGATAATTGAATGATTTGAGCGTATCAGAATCAAGACGATGAGCAAATTGATCGAGTGTACAGATTCCAGGATACGGGATCAGTGCCGCCACAAATACTAGTTGACGGACTTTTACCGCTTCTGTAACCAGGGGAATTATAGTACCAGCCATTGAGTGACCGACTAACACAATATCATCAGTTTTTGGCAGCGCTTGAATTACTGCATCTGCAAGTTGGGACAAAGTAGCAGATGCATTTTCAATTGGCAAATCCATTGCTACAGTTTTGTGACCCTGTGCTTCTAAATAGGGAATTAGTAAATCCCAACACCAGGTGGCTTGGAAGGCACCATGAACTAGACAATATAGACTCATATCAATTGAATAGTGGTAAGGTAGACTAGTTTTTTAACTTCTCTTATTTTTAGGAAATTTTTAACCTTGATCGGGTAAGTTACATCAGCACCTGCTATAGCAATTCTAAATCATTAGGGAAAAAAATTTATTGCCTATTGCCTGCCTCCACGACTAATCTCACAACTCAAATAGGATTGCTATATATATTCAAACAGCAGTTAGAACAGGCTGAAAAGGTTGCAATAAAATACCCAAAATTTTATCAACTTCTTTAATATAGTACTCAGTCGAATCTATATAAACAGTTCTTCCTTCTAAAAATAAAAACTTCCAGTTAGTTCCACTAGTAACCGAGCCGTAAATTCGCCCAACTTCATTGCCTTGGTTGAGATTGAATAGTTGTGCTGCAATCATTGCCGCTACACATTGACCCAAACCGCCGATAATATCTTCTTTTTTCGCTTCAAAAATAAACATGACCGGAGCAGAGATAAATAATTGCTCCTGAGAATTACTGATGATGTAATCGCAAAAGCCTTGCAAGCCTTGAGTTGCATCAACATTAAATTCATTTCCAGAGAACAGCGAGATTTTATTATTTAATAATCGTCTGACCTCTGCCAGGATTGGTGCAATTAAAAACTCTGACCTTGCTTTTTCGGTTGAAATTGCAGTTGCTAAAGGAATGTAATCTATTAAAATTGTTCTGAGAGTTTCTGATGGTGTAACAGGTTTTGTATCAACAAATAAATTCCGAGTTTCATCGAGTGTTAAATCAAAACTCTTTTTCACCTTGGCGAGACTAAAATCGCTGTATGCCATCCTTCCACCTTGTGATTATCTAGCAGTTCTCAGTTGGATGCAACACCTCTGACCTCTCTCTTCTTAGGAGAAAGGCTTTGAATCTTACTCCCCTTCCCTTGCTCTTAAGGGGCTGGGGGTTAGGTCTGTCTTACCTTGATTCGCCAACTCTTTCGCTTTCGCCTGGGAATCAAACTTTAATTTATTATCCCACTGCTGTGCTTTGTTGAACTTTTCAATAGCGCCATTAATATCATCATTTCGCGCTAACTTCTCACCTTGGATAACTAACGCTGTTGCCCCTTGCGCCAAACGAGATGGAGTTTGGCATGTTTGCAACTCTTCTAACACTTCTGGATGGGCTATGAGGTAATTATTTAGCAACTTGCAACCACTAAGTAATAAATTATCGAAATCTAAATCCCATAAAATTATTGTTTTGTCACTACTAGCAGAAGCTAACTGTTGTCCATTAGGGCTGTAGGCGACGCTATAGACCTCACTGCTATGACCAGTGAGGGATTTGAGGAGTTGACCACTGCTGACATCCCAAATTTTGATGGTTTTGTCAGCACTAGCAGAAACTAACTGTTGTCCATTGGGGCTGTAGGCGACGCTATTGACGTAACTGCTATGACCAGTTAGGGATTTGAGGAGTTGACCACTGCTGACATCCCAGATTTTGATAGTCTTGTCAAGGCTAGCAGAAGCTAACTGTTGTCCATTGGGGCTGTAGGCAATGCTTATAACTGTATTGCTATGACCAGTCAGGGATTTGAAGAGTTCGCCGCTGCTAACATCCCAGATTTTGATAGTCTTGTCAAGACTAGCGGAAGCTAACTGTTGTCCATTGGGGCTGTAGGCGACGCTCATGATCCTATTGCTATGACCAGTCAGGGATTTGAGGAGTTCGCCGCTGCTGACATCCCAGATTTTGATAGTCTTGTCAAGGCTAGCAGAAGCTAACTGTTGTCCATTGGGGCTATAAGCGACGCTAAAGACCTCTTTGCTATGACCAGCCAGGGATTTGAGGAGTTTACCACTGCTGACATCCCAGATTTTGATAGTCTTGTCATTACTAGCAGAAGCTAACTGTTGTCCATTGGGGCTGTAGGCTACGCTTATAACTGTATTGCTATGACCAATCAGGGTTTTGAGGAGTTTACTACTACTGATATCCCAGATTTTGATGGTGCTGTCCTCACTAGCAGAAGCTAACTGTTGTGCATTGGGGCTGTAGGCGACGCTTATGACCCCACTACTATGACCAGTCAGTGGTTTTAGAAGTTTGCTACTGCTCATATCCCAAATTTTGATGGTGTCGTCAAGACTAGCAGAAGCTAACTGTTGTGCATTAGGGCTGTAGGCAACACTTCTGACCCCATAGCTATGACCAGTCAGTGTTTTGAGGAGTTGACCACTGCTGACATCCCAAATTTTGATGGTGTTGTCAAGACTAGCAGAAGCTAACTGTTGTCCATTGGGGCTGTATGCAATGCTAAAGACCTCTTTGCTATGACCAGTCAGAAATTTGAGGAGTTTGCCACTGCTGATATCCCAGATTTTGATGGTCTTGTCAGGACTAGTAGAAGCTAAATGTTGTCCATTGAGGCTGTAGGCGACACTATTGACATTATCGCTATGACCAGTCAGGGTTTTGAGGAATTGACCACTGTTGACATCCCAGATTTTGATGGTCTTGTCACCACTAGCGGAAGCTAACTGTTGTCCATTGGGACTGTAAGCAACGCTATTGACCTCACTGCTATGACTAGTCAGGGTTTTGAGGAGTTTGGCACTGCTGACATCCCAGATTTTGATGGTGTTATCAACACTAGCAGAAGCTAACTGTTGTCCATTGGGACTGTAAGCAACGCTATTGACCTCACTGCTATGACCAGTGAGAGTTTTGAGGATTTTGGCACTGCTGACATCCCAGATTTTGATTGTGTTATCACCACTAGCAGAAGCTAACTGTTGTCCATTGGGGCTGTAAGCAATGCTATTGACCTCTCTGCTATGACCAGTAAGGGATTTGAGGAGTTGACCACTACTGACATCCCAGATTTTGATAGTCTTGTCAAGACTAGCAGAAGCTAACTGTTGTCCATTGGGGCTGTAGGCGACGCTACTGACCCCATTGCTATGACCTTCTAAAGTATTCACCTCGATCGCACGATTTTCTTTCGCCTCATTTGGCTTTAAGTAAACCGCTTGCTGTAAAGTTACCACAGTTAGCATTGAGATATCGCTTCTGTTATGTGCCCAAAGTGTATGCTTGAGTTTGCTGCCTGCCTTTAAGGCTGCTATTAAAGCATCTGGATGTTGTCCAGAGACAGCAAAGGCTTCAGAAGAATTATTGATGGCGTTAATTTGACTAACATTTGCCTCTACTGCCCACTGGAATGTTGCTGCTGCTAAAACAGCAAATCCTAAACCTGCTGTTATCGAACCAAAAAGGGCGCGTTTGAAAACACGATTAAGTTTTACTTCACTTTGTTTTCTTTGTTCTCGTTCTTTTTCCAGTTCCGCTATCACCTGTTTTAACTTCGGTTCCTGTTGCTGGCGGATAAAGGCGGCGATGTAGTCATGTACCA
>NZ_JAYGHD010000188.1:0-5694 GCF_034932245.1 Nostoc sp. UHCC 0251 | reverse complement strand
GCCCTCTCCAATCAACTGCACAAAGTTTTTTCTTTCTTTGTATGAAACCACCCTGCTTCTGCCAGATTTGAAAGAAGGGGAGCCATAATCTAAAATTCCCTCTTCCACATTTAGAAGAGGGATTTAGGGTGAGGGCAAAAACTACTGTTCTCAACTTAGATGATGTTTAGTCTCACTATGCTTATCTTCAAGTTGGATTCCTATATTCAATAATGTACTAAGTATGATCTGCCCGCTTATCGTAAGGCTCACCTGTAAAAGGTTGTACGCCAATACTAGGATAAGCATCATCATTAGGCCCAAAAATCCGCATTGCAGCTTCAGAAATATACTGGGTTATGTTCGCAATGATTTTGGAAATAGCCATATTATTGGACTCCTTCTTTCGAGTCGCTTGAATTGTGCTACCTATACTCTAATGCTGATATTCATAGCTGGCTCTAATTCTCAATATATCGAGAATATATGCAATGTTTATTCAGATAAGTTTGCAATACTTTAGCTTGTCAAAAATCCAAACTTTTCTCTTTGATTGTAATTGCAACTTAGCTATTTCTCCAACCCCAGTCTGAGAAAGGCGCTGGCAAACAAACCTACTTTAGCAGAATGTTGTGAATTTGTATTAGTCTCCCAGTCAAATGAACATTATTGCTAGCTTTTACTATTAAAAAATATTAAGTATTTTATGAAGCTAGTATTAATTTATCCATAAAATTACTGTTATACAGCAATCCCAGAAAATATACTTGCCAGGAGTTGACATTATTTATAGTAAATTCTACCATAAATAAAAGAAGCATTCTTGTAAGGAAGCTCTGGCATGACAACTTTGGCCGATTTGGACTATGTACATAAACAGCAAAGTCAGCCGAACCAGGAACTAAACCTCTGTGCGGAAGACTACAGCTTATTGACCGACCTTTACCAGTTGACGATGGCAGCTTGTTACACAGGCGAAGGTATAGAACAACAACGGGCAAGCTTTGAATTGTCTGTCAGGCGATTGCCAGAGGGTTTTGGTTATTTAATTGCAATGGGGCTGACGCAGGCGTTGGAATATTTAGCGAAATTCCGCTTTAGTTCCGCGCAAATTGCGGCATTACAGGCAACGGAAATTTTTGCTCATGCAGGCGATCGTTTTTGGTCACTTTTAGCTGAGGGAAAGTTTACGGGTGATGTTTGGGCAGTCCCCGAAGGGACGGCTGTATTTGCCAATCAGCCACTGTTGCGGGTGGAAGCACCTCTTTGGCAAGCGCAACTAGTGGAAACTTACCTTCTAAATACGATTAATTACCAGACTTTGATTGCCACAAAAGCAGCCCGGTTAAGGGATGTAGCGGGGGAGTCAGCAACACTTTTAGAATTTGGCACAAGACGAGCATTTAGTCCCCAAGGGTCTTTGTGGGCGGCGCGGGCGGCGTTAGCAGGTGGTTTAGATTCCACTTCTAATGTGTTAGCAGCGCTACAACTGGGACAAAAGCCAAGTGGTACGATGGCACACGCCCTGGTGATGGCGTTGTCAGCAATAGAAGGCACTGAAGAACAAGCTTTCAGTGCATTTCATCGATATTTTCCGGGTGCGCCATTGCTGATTGATACTTACGACACCATTGCTGCTGCCGGGCGCTTGGCCCAAAAAGTAAATTCCGGGGAAATGCAATTAACAGGAGTGAGATTGGACTCAGGAGATTTAGTTACCTTATCAAAACAGGTGCGATCGCTCCTTCCTGGTGTACCAATTTTTGCCAGTGGCGATTTGGACGAGTGGGAAATTGCGAGGTTAAAAGCCGCTGGGGCCCAAATTGATGGTTACGGACTGGGAACACGACTAGTTACAGGTTCGCCTGTCAATGGAGTTTATAAACTTGTAGACATTGATGGCATCCCAGTGATGAAGCAGTCTAGTGGTAAGCTTACTTATCCAGGGCGCAAGCAGATTTTTCGCTCGTTTACAGGAGGCAAGGTAAAAGCAGACAGGTTGGGACTCTTAGGTGAAAGCTTTTTGGATGAAAAACCTTTGTTGCAGTTGGTAGTACAAGAAGGTGAACGGCTGTATCCATTAGAGCCGTTGGCAACAATTCGTCAACGTACCGCCGCTTCAGTTACTAGTTTGCCACAGGAAACACGGCGCTTGGATTATCCGGTAGCTGTAGAAGTAGAAATTTCTGAGGGGTTACGGATGTTGACGGAGGAAACTAAGAAACGAACCGCAGAGGCACAGAGAAGCCAGTGCGTTGGGCGGGTTTCCCGACTTGAAGCACCTGGCGCAACACATAAGTAAAAGTACTCTTTCAGTCTGTCTTAATTACGAATTACGAACTACGAATTACGAATTACTATGAGAGTTGCTTTGTTTGGTACTAGTGCCGATCCGCCAACTGCTGGACATCAAAAAATTCTGAGTTGGTTATCTGAGCGTTATGATTGGGTAGCGGTTTGGGCAGCAGATAATCCATTTAAGTCCCATCAAACACCCTTACAGCATCGGGCGGCAATGTTGCGACTGTTGATTGCGGATATAGACACGCCACGGCACAATATTGCTTTGGAACAAGAATTGAGTAGCTTCAGAACACTGGAAACAGTCGAGAAAGCGAAGCTGACTTGGGGTGAAGACGCCCAATTGACGTTAGTAATTGGTTCAGATTTACTGAGTCAGCTACCACGCTGGTATCGCATTGAAGATTTGTTACAGGAAGTGCAACTACTGATTGTACCGCGACCGGGATATGCAATAGATGAATCTAGTTCAGAGGTAGTGCAAAAGCTGGGAGGCAAGATTGCGATCGCTAGTCTGACCGGTCTAGATGTTTCCTCAACAGCGTACCGCGAACATGGAGATTCTCAAGCCCTCACAGCCCCTGTAGTTGCCTATATTAATCGAGAGCATTTGTACGAATGCCAGGACGTTCACCAAAAAAGATACCAACTCCGTTAAACCAGCAACCTTTGGCCGATTTCAAGGTTGGTGTTGATAATGTAATTTTTTCTGTAGATACTGTACAAAATCGGCTGTTAGTTCTACTAGTAATGCGACAGCAAGAACCATTTTTAAATCATTGGAGTCTTCCCGGTACTTTAGTACGTCCAGGAGAGTCTTTAGAAGATGCTGCCTATCGCATTATGGCGGAGAAAATTAAGGTCAACAATCTCTATTTAGAACAACTGTATACATTTGGCGGGCCGAATCGCGATCCACGGGAAGCAACTGATAGTTATGGTGTGCGTTATCTATCAGTTAGTTACTTTGCCCTAGTGCGATTTGAGGAAGCCGAATTGATTGCCGATCGCATGACTGGAATAGCTTGGTATCCGGTAAAACAAGTGCCGCAATTAGCTTTTGACCATAATGAAATTTTGGCTTATGGACACAGGCGATTGCGAAATAAATTAGAGTATAGCCCGGTGGCTTTTGAAGTCTTGCCAGAAATGTTCACCTTGAATGATTTATATCAGTTATACGCCACAGTTTTAGGTGATAACTTTTCTGATTATTCTAATTTTCGAGCGCGTCTACTCAAGTTAGGTTTTTTATGCGATACCGGAATTAAGGTATCACGGGGCGCTGGTCGTCCGGCTAGTTTGTATAAGTTTGACGCCGAAGCTTTTGCTCCCTTAAAAGATAAGCCTCTGGTGTTTATTTAATGACCAATGACTAATGACAAATGACTAATGACAAATAATATGAAAATTGCGATCGCTCAAATTAATCCGACAATTGGTGATTTGCTTTTGAATGCCCAGAAAATCCTGGAGGCTGCACAAAGAGCAGCATCTAGCGGTGTGCGTTTGTTGCTAACACCAGAACTTTCTTTGTGTGGCTATCCACCAAGAGATTTATTACTAAATCCTAGTTTTGTAGAAGCGATGGGCATCACTTTACAAAACTTGGCCCAGGATTTACCAACTAATTTAGCTGTATTGGTAGGAACTGTTGAACAGAACCTCAATGCACATATTAGTGGTGGCAAAACTTTATTTAACAGCATGGCTTTGTTAGAAGATGGCAAGGTCAAGCAAATTTTTCACAAACGACTTTTGCCTACTTACGATGTATTTGACGAACGTCGCTATTTTGAACCAGGTTTGCAAGCTAATTATTTCACTTTAGATAATATCCATATTGGTGTAACTATTTGCGAAGATTTATGGAACGATGAGGAATTTTGGGGCAAACGTAGTTATACAGTAAATCCGATTGCTGACTTAGCAATTTTGGGTGTAGATTTGATTGTAAATTTATCTGCTTCTCCCTACACGGTTGGCAAGCAACAGTTTCGTGAAATAATGCTCAGGCATAGTGCAGTACGTTTTCAACAACCAATTATTTACGCTAATCAGGTTGGTGGAAATGATGACCTAATTTTTGATGGGCGTAGTTTTGCCTTAAATCGTCAAGGTGAAATGATGTGTCGTGCCCGTGGCTTTGACACCGATTTAGTGGTGGTTGAATTTGATGAAACACAGCGTGATTTGCAGTTAGGTTCTGTAGCACCTATCTATGAATCAGAAGATGAAGAAATTTGGCAAGCTTTGGTTTTGGGAGTTCGAGATTATGCCCGCAAGTGTCGCTTTTCTAAAGTAGTGTTGGGTTTAAGTGGCGGGATTGACTCTGCAATAGTAGCTGCGATCGCAACTGCTGCACTTGGTAAAGAAAATGTTTTCGGTGTTCTCATGCCTTCCCCTTACAGTTCCGAGCATTCCATTAGCGATGCTTTAGCATTAGCCGAAAATTTGGGGATTAAGACTAATCTTTTACCAATTGGCGAGTTAATGCAAGGCTTTGATCAAACATTAAGTGATTTGTTTGCAGGTACAGAGTTTGGGCTGGCTGAGGAGAATATACAGTCCCGAATTCGGGGTAATTTATTAATGGCGATCGCTAATAAATTTGGCTATCTTCTTTTATCTACTGGTAACAAGTCAGAGATGGCTGTGGGTTACTGTACCCTTTATGGCGATATGAACGGCGGGTTAGCGGTGATTGCAGATGTTCCTAAAACCCGTGTGTATTCACTTTGCCATTGGTTAAATCGCAATAATGAAATCATCCCGGAAAATGTTTTGACTAAAGCACCCAGCGCCGAACTCAAACCAGGCCAAGTTGATCAAGACTCTCTACCGCCTTACGAAATTTTGGACGATATTTTGCAACGCCTAGTTCACAACCACCAATCAGCAGTGCAAATTGTTGCAGCCGGTCACGATCCGGTAATTGTAGACAGAGTAATTCAAATGGTGGCGCGGGCTGAATTTAAACGGCGACAAGCACCCCCCGGCTTAAAAATTACCGATCGCGCTTTTGGAACCGGTTGGCGAATGCCAATTGCTAGTAACTGGGTTGGTGTCAAAAACACTTATCAGGCTAAAACTACAGCTACACCTAACCTTAGTTTATTGTGATGGACAAAATACTCATCGGCAAATCAAGTAATTTAGTTATCAAACCTCTCCCTGTCTTGAACTTTTATTAAAGTCTGTCCTTCTCCAATGGGGAGAGGGACAGGTTTTGCGTAGTAAAATCTTTTTTATAGATAGTAGTTGTAAAAATATAGCGGTTCTCGAATGGATGCAATACAATTTGACCTCTCTCCTAAAAGGAGAGAGGCTTTGAATCTTACTCCCCAACGCTAGTAGGGAAGCAGGGTGGTTTCATACAAACAGAGAAAAATGACAATACTTATGGGAGGCGAT
>NZ_JAYGHD010000187.1:0-5712 GCF_034932245.1 Nostoc sp. UHCC 0251 | reverse complement strand
AAAACCTCTCTCTAAATCTCTCTCCTAAAAGGAGAGAGACTTTGAATTTTCCCCCCTTCCCGCGTCGGGAAGGGGGTTAGGGGGTTAGGTTTTGGTGGACTTTTCCCCATAACGTGAATGCGATCGCACCTCAATCAACCCTGCGACTAGCTAACTTAGTCCCGCACCTTTTACAAAAACCAGCATCTACATCATGGAAAGTCAAACCACAACCTGAACAAACTGTTTCTACCTGATTAGCAGTTTTCACCACTCGCTTAATTAAATCCCCTACTTGCCAAGGAATCAGCGCAATTCCGGTGAAAATCATCAGTACTGTTAGCAAGCGCCCTAATTCAGAAATTGGAACAACATCGCCAAATCCCACAGTTGTCATTGTGACAACAGAGTAATAAAAGGCATCCAAAAATGTACCGTAATTTTGAGGATTAACCGGATGCTCTACTTGATAAATTAAGCCAGAATAAATAAAAACAATTGCAAATAATGTAAATAGTATTCGCGCAAAA
Organism: Nostoc sp. UHCC 0251; assembly: GCF_034932245.1. Classification (NCBI taxonomy): domain Bacteria; kingdom Bacillati; phylum Cyanobacteriota; class Cyanophyceae; order Nostocales; family Nostocaceae; genus Nostoc; species Nostoc sp. UHCC 0251. The sequence goes on along the minus strand of NZ_JAYGHD010000187.1, from coordinate 5,203 downwards.
ATCATTCCATCTTCGGTGCTGATACTGGCGAATAAAAACTTTCTATCTATAAATCTGATTAATCGTAAAATCCGAAACCATCGCAGTAGGCGGATAAAGCTGATATCCACCATTCCTAGAAAGAATGGCAAAATCGCTATTAAGTCAATAATCGAATAAAAGCTAAAAATATACTTAATTTTGTTTTCCGCACTCCAAAGACGGAGTGAATATTCCACCGCAAAGATAATGACGATCGCAGTATCGGCAACATTCAACTGAAACCGCACAGAATCAGGAATATTATAAGTTTCTGCCACAAAAATTCCTGATGATACTAGCACCATAGCGGCAAGTGTTAAATTAATCGCTTTACCTAATGGTGTTTCTAGGTCTTTTAAGTAGAATTCTGTTTCTTGTCTGCTCAGTAACATATTCGACCATTAACTAATTTTAATTCCCAGTTATAGCATTAGAAATACGATATTATAAATCATTATCCTTATGTTAACCTCAGCTTATATGAACCCAGAATATTTTATGCGTTTAGCTTTGGCAGAAGCAAAAAAAGGCGATGCGCCTTACGGTGCTGTGATTGTTAAAGATAACGAAGTTGTTGCTATAGCTCATAACACTGTAAGGAGAGACAACGATCCATCAGCCCATGCAGAAATTAACGTTATTCGTAGTTTAACAGCTAAACTTAAAAACCCTTCTTTAGAAGGTTATAGCATATATACAACTGGCGAACCTTGTCCCATGTGTGCAACTGCTTGTGTTTGGAGTGGTGTATCAGAAATTGTATATGGTGCTTCAATCCAAGATTTGATCTCGATAAATCAATCACAAATTAATATATCTTGCGAAGAAGTGATCGCTAAGTCATTTAGAAACATCAAAGTCACCAAAGGCGTTTTAAAAAATGAATGTTTGGAGTTATTTAAATAAGCTGTTACACATTTAAGTTTTCCAGATGCTAGGCGCAAATACAAGCCTAAAATGGTGCGTCATACCACTTTAATATGAAGTTGTATATCCCCTGATAAATTGGGGGACTTTGATATGATAGATGTTTTTCCGGTTCCCCCCTTATTAAGCAAGGCTAGGCGGAATCGAATTATATGCAGCTTCATAAGAAATTGGTATTATCCTAATGCAAGAATAACGCTATACAATCTAAAGGTTAAAATTACGAATTACGAATTACGAATTACGAATTATTTAACTTGGCTCATTCAAATAGGATAAATAAGTATTTGCCCAAATCGCGGCTTGAGTGCGATCGCGCAAATTTAACCTGTTTAAAATATTCGTAACATGATTTTTCACCGTCCCCTCAGAAATGTAGAGTTCCTGAGCAATTTCTCGATTACTAGCACCTGTAGCAATTAACCGCAAAACCTCTTTTTCTCTAGGAGTGAGTTCAGCTAAACTAGACGGTACAGGCGTTGACTGGGTTGGTGTACCATTAGAAAACTGAGTTAACAGCTTTTTAACTATACCTGGGCCTAATTGAGTATATCCTTTATAAACGGCACGAATAGCAACAGCTAATTCTTCTGATGGTGTATCTTTCAATAAATAACCCATTGCCCCATTTTGCAAAGCTGCTGATACATATTCATCATCATCAAAAGTCGTTAGTACTAAAATTTTAGTTTTGGCGAAACGTTTTTGAATCTCCCGCGTGGCTGCAACTCCATCCATAATCGGCATTCTGATATCCAGCAATACTACATCTGGGTGAAATTCAGCAACTAAATTAATCGCCTGTTCACCGTTTTCTGCTTCTCCCACTATCTCTAAATCTGGTTCTAATTCTAATAACGCTCTTAATCCTTGACGAATTAAACCTTGATCATCTACCAGCAATACTTTAATCATCATGTCAACCTCGTTAAAGGAATATTAACTGTAATTTTGCAACCAGAACCAGGAGCGCTATTGATGTTAAACTCACCTCCTAGTGCTAAAGTGCGATCGCGCATACTATGAAGTCCAAAACCAGTAGTATTTTGCCCTAAATCAAAACCTCTACCATTATCTTGAATTATCAATCTTAGATTTGCTTTTATCATAGTCACTTCCAGTTTTACCTCTGTTGCATAAGCATATTTAGATATATTTGTCAAAGATTCTTGAGTAATCCGGTAGATAGCGGTGTTGATTTCAGGCGGTAGAGGATATTCCAGGCTGATTTGACAAATTGGTAAAATCCCATTTGAGCGATGAAAGTTTTCTGAAAGGCTAGCGATCGCACGTTCTAAAGATTGCTCTTGTAAAGGATTAGAGCGCATAGTAGAAACAGATTGACGGACATCTCTTAGGGCTTTTGAACCTAATTCTTTTGCTGTTGCTAGAAATGTTTCAGCCTTACCTGGGTTAGATTGCCATAGTTTTAAAGCGGTTTCTAATTGCAAATTTAAAGCAGTGAGAGAATGTCCTAATGAATCATGAATTTCACGAGCAATGCGATTCCGTTCTTCTAAGGTAGCTTGATTTTCAATTTGCATAGCATATTGGCGCAGTTTTTCATTAGCGATCGCTAACTTTTCTCGACTTTGCCGTTCAGACAATACTGCATTCATCATCAACAACACAAAAACCAAACTTAAGCCAAATACCAATGATGAATTTAAAATCAAAAATCGATATCGCTCTTGTGCCTGGGGCGATGCTTGAAAACTAAATAACTGATATTTTAGTTGTGTAGTAACTAAAAATAAGGCAAATGACAAACTTGTAACAAATAAACGCCCATTTATCTGAAAAATCAGACAACTGCGAGTCACTAAAATTATGTAAAGAAAGGGGAATAGCCGAGCAAATCTCTCCCCAAAAAGTCCAATTATTAAAATTAATAAAACTTCAATGCCTGTGTATATTACCTTAGTTAACTGGTTATTCTTAGGTAATCTTAAGCCCATTGCCGCAAAAATAATCAGACTATAAATTGATAGTTCTGGCAATATGCTACAAACTGATAAGTCTGGAAACACACCACAAATTGATAGATCTGGAAACTTAGGGCGAAGACGCCGTAACGGAGGTGGTATAACAGCTGTCAATGCAGTGATTGCCAGTAATGTCCATTCCAGATAAAGCAGAGACGGAAAAGGATGTTTCTTAATTTGAATTGGACGACTCATTAGCCGCGTTGCTCCAGGTATAATTTATAAGTTATTAGTGAAGAAGTAGGAGTTAAAAATTCCGAACACTTGAGCAGCAGCTTCCGCCGCTTAAACTTTTCACCAAGTTAGAAATGAGCAGTAACTTTAAGGAAAAACTTGTTAATTAATAAACTAAATAATGGCTGATAACTTAATAATAATCAAAATTTTCATCATTTTTAACTTCTAACTATTTATTGTCAATCATGTTTGTTAAAAGTCAATCATGACTAAAGTCACGGGTAGAACCATGACTTTTTCCTCATGTAACTATTAAAGATAAGTTCTTATGATAGTGGCATCCAACCAGGAAAAACCCACCAGACAAGTAATGAAACTCAAACCATTATCGTTAGTCGCTGGAGCAATTGCTCTAACTTTAACTGCAACCTCCTTTGCTGTTAATGCCCAAACAGCCTCTCCTTCACCCTTGTTACTTGCACAAACTCCACAGAAAGGAAGGGGCGCTTGGAAAGAATTGGGTCTAACAGACGCCCAAAAAAGCCAAATTCAGGCAATTCGCCGCGATAGCCGCACCAAAATGGAGGCAGTTTTCACCCCAGAACAAAAGGCCAAGTTAGAGGCGGCGAAACAAGCACGTCAGGCTCAACGGCAAGCCGGTCAACGTCAAGCCGGTAAACGTCCAGGAAAGGGTGGTTATGGTGATTTAAATCTGACTGAAGCACAAAAAACCCAAATCCGACAAATCCGGGAGTCTGAAAAACAACAGATTCAAGCAGTCTTCACCCCCGAACAGCGGCAAAAAATAGAGCAATATCGTCAAAATGCTCCTTCACGCCGTCAACAAGGCAATCCCCAATAATAATTTTTCAAAAAATAGTTAACTTGACTGATGTCTAAGCATTGTTTTCCATAGTCAAAAATTAATAGACTTCTTGCAGAAGATGCGGAAAGGGGATGAAATTTTTCTCCTTTCCCTTTCCCTATTTATTCCCATCTCCCATTTAGTAGACTTTCAAGATAGTTATGAGTTATGAGTTAATCAAAACTCCTAGCTTGATTAAGATGTCTCAAGAATTCGCAATTGGTAGTAAAGTCCGTGTTGTGGCACTACCACCTTACGTCAAAACTGCTGAACCCATGCCCATGCTGCGCCCCCCCGATGTGATTCACATTGGCGAAGAGGGTATAGTTATTGACCGCAGACCTGGTGGATATTGGGGTATTCGCTTTACTAGAGGAGCCTTTCTCCTAGATAGTCAATACATTGAAAGTACAGATATCCCACCTGAATCTGACTCAGAGTGAGATTAGCAGCAACCAAGAATTGTAAACTTGTGTAAAGTTGTGATTCTGGTTTGCACCATGATTTCTCGCCGCACTTTTTTAAGCATATTATTTGCCAGCTGTATTTCTCTCATCAGCTGGCTGAATTTTACCCCTGCTGCTGATGCTCTTGGTGGTAAACTTCCTGCAATTAATCAACCCGCACCAGAGTTTACTTTGCCAACCAATACAGGTAATGGCAAAATTTCTCTCTCTGACTTGCGCGGTAAGTGGCTAGTCCTCTACTTTTATCCTAAAGACTTCACCTCTGGTTGTACTATAGAAGCTCGTCGTTTTCAGCAAGATTTACCCCAATACCTCGAAAAAAACGCTCAGATTATTGGCGTAAGTGCTGATGATATTGATTCTCACGCCGAATTTTGTGATTCAGAGGGACTAAAGTTCCCACTGTTGGCTGATACTGATGGTTCCGTGAGTAAAGCTTACGGTTCGTGGCTCGGCTCTTTATCGATGCGTCATAGTTTCATCATCGATCCTCAGGGCGTCTTGCGCGAGAGTTTTGTCAAAGTCAACCCAAATATTCACAGTTCAGAAGTGCTGGCACGACTAGAAAAGTTACAGTCCGCAACTTCTTAGACTTAACAAGACTTCGGGCAGACAAGTTGCTTGAGCAACTTGTTATCTGACTTTTCACGGTATCTGGAAAACCTCACTTTTATTTCTCTCTCCTAACAGGCTACGGTGTATACACAATAGACTTCTTGCATAAGTCGGGAAAAGGGCAAGGGGGAAGGGGAAAAAGTTCT
>NZ_JAYGHD010000186.1:0-5821 GCF_034932245.1 Nostoc sp. UHCC 0251 | reverse complement strand
ATTTTCAACCGACTCTGCATTTATATTATGCAGCTTAAATGCCGATTAGCTTAGATAATAAATAACTGGCTAGAAAACATTATCTCACAACTTCCCGCGTAGGCGTAGCCCTCTGTAGGCATCGCTCTCTTGCATTACCTTAGGTATAAAATCACTCAAAGACTACTGTTCTATTCCCATATACTAATACACGATTTTGTAAGTGCGATCGCACCGCTCTTGCTAATACAACTCTCTCCAAATCTTTGCCTTTTCTCACCAAATCATCAACTTCATCTCGGTGACTAACTCGCACTACATCTTGCTCAATAATTGGGCCTGCATCTAAGTCAGCAGTGGCGTAATGAGCCGTTGCACCAATAATTTTTACTCCACGTTCAAAAGCTCGGTGATAGGGATTTGCACCGATAAAAGCTGGTAAAAAGGAATGATGAATATTAATAATTTGCGGAAATTTACTAATAAAATCTGCACTAACAATCTGCATATATTTTGCCAATACAACTAAATCAATTTTGTACTGGCGGAGTAATTCTAGTTGTTGGGCTTCTTGTTCTGATTTATTATCTTTATTAATGGGAATATGCTGGAAGTCGATATTAAATTGCTCTGCCACTACCTTTAAATTAGAATGGTTACTAATAATTAAAGGAATTTCAGCAATGAATTCTTTAGCGCGTTGTCGCCAAATTAAATCAAATAGACAATGGTCTTGCCGACTTACCCAAATAGCAATGCGTGGGACTGTATCAGAAAAACGTATTTCCCACTTAGCGCCTAAAGGTTGAGCAATGGCATTAAATGCAGGGGCAATAAACTCTCGCGGTAAATTGAACCCATTTAGTTGCCATTCAATGCGCGTGAGGAATAACCCAGCAGCAAAATCTGTATGCTGATCTGCATGGATAATATTACCACCATTAGAATAGATGAAATTGGCAAATTTCGCTACTAGTCCCCGTTGATCGGGGCAGGAAATCAGCAATGTTGCTGTCGGATTTGTCATAATAACTTAGAAAAACTAGCGATATTTGAAGTAGGGTAACACAGCTGTGCTACACTACCGTGCATTGTCGAAACATACCACAGAAAGAAAGCGTAATTTCTTATTTACCATTTGTCGGAGTTGGTAAAGGGGTGCTGAGTCCAGGCAGTTTCTGACTATTATCTACAGGTTGCTTCCACTCTGATAGTTCCCGATTCACAGCATTTTCAAAATCTGTAGATACCAACAGCACATTTATATTTCCATCAGGTTTAGCAGCAGGGTCAGCTTGAGCATACAATAAACGACCGTTAAAGCTAGATTTACCCAAAATCAACTGATGACTTTTTCGATTTTTTAGGGTGATATTGATGGTAGCTTGGGGTTTATCTAGGGCAAATTCTCCAAGCTCTTTTGCTGGAGTTAATAAGGTGCGATCGCTATTACCTTTAACTAACAAATCCATCAGATAAGAAACAATAGCATCATTTGCTGGGCCCGATGTCGGAGATTTGATTAACCACTTGGGATTACTAGATTCAGGGTTACGTTCCAGATTCACGGTGAGTTCTTTTGTCGTGACTGTTAAAGACTGCACATCATCTTCGGCAAAAGAGAAAATTTGCTGCTTTTGCTCCTTGCTTTCTTCTCGCACAGTCGCGCCCCGAATTTCATAGAAGTAAACAAAACTGCCTAAACCCAGCATTAGCAGTATCAAAATTAAAGTCGTTTTCGGCAATTTCATTTTTTAATCATTGGGCATTGGGAATTGGGCATTGGGCATTGGTGAAGAGTTCATATTTATAACTCCAAACTCTTGTACAGGCGCTATTAATCGCGTTTCCTAACTCACTTATTACCGTCGTTTCCACCAGATAATAATTGCGATCGCAAAACCAATTAAAGGTAAAAGCAACAGAGATGACAATATAAGAAGATTACCTTGTGTAGTTGTCAGAGTTATCCGGCGGTTTTTCGGTTCTTTGGGGCGAATGGAAAGGGGTTGTTGATCCTGTTGACTCAGCCAAGTAACTGAGTTGAGGAATACATCTCCATTTAATTGCTGTTGAAACAAGCCATCGGTGGCGAAATCGGAATTTCCTAAAACCACTAACCGCGACTCGGTGGCTGTTTGAGATGAGGGAGTGGGAGTCGGGGAGGCAGAGGGAGCAGAGGGAGCAGGGGGAGCAGGGGAGGCAGGGGGAGTGGGGGAAGTTTTGCTTTGGGTGGTTGGTGATGGTAGGGGTAAAGGTGTCGGTGAAGCTTGGGGTGTGGAAACAGATTTGGGTGGTTGTTTTCTTGTTAAGGCAACGCCCAAGGTTAGAGGCCCTTTCAGGTCTTTACCCTCATTAAACTCCAATTTTTCGCTTTGGAGGTCGCTTTCCGCCCAGCTGCTGGGATAGGGTTTGGTTCGTAGCAATGGAGTAGCCTGAACACCAGGTACAGAGGTAATTTCCAGTGGTCGGGCAATCGGATAAAAAGAATTGCCGTTATCGAAATCTTTGGTAATCGGATGTTGTCCGTATTCTGTGACTAAGGGCGTAGCAGGGCCAAGTCCCACGTTTCCGCCAGAGACATCGACTGCTAAACGATTATCCAGACGAACACCCCACTCTTGCAGCAAGCTGTTAAGTTTGGGATCGGTATTAGGATCAATCATCAGCAGTAAGTTACCACCGCGATTAAGATATTCTTGCAAAGCTTTGACTTCGCCTTCAAACAACCCTCGTTTGGGGCCAGCTACTATTACAACAGCCGCATCTTCAGGAACTTTGGAAGTTTCTCCTAAATTCAGGGGTGATGTTGTGAAATTTTTGTTGCCTAATCCCTGAACTGCTTGTGATATTGCATCTTTACCAGGCGAAAGCTGGCGTTCGCCATGACCTTGGAGTAAGTAAACTTTGGCTGTGGTAGAACTTGTTAGTTGTTGCAGGCGACTAGTTAATCTGATTTCTGACAAGCGCTCATTTTGATTTACTGTTTGCACTAATTGCCGTTTATCGCCAGATTCTAAATAAACTTCCCCGTAATCTTTGACGCCAAACTTTTCTGCAAGTCCTGGTCTAGTTTGGGGGTCGATGTACTCATATTTAAATTTTGAGCTTTGTCGCTGATAATTTTCTAGTAATTCTCGGTCTTGGGGATTTTGGTTAATATCAAACACCCATACTTTAACTGGCTGTGGTAAAACCTTTACTAATTCCCGTGACTGGGGCGCAAGGGTAAACAATTGAGTCTCTGTTAAGTCTGCCCGCAAGTGATAGCGAGTCCCTAAAAAGTTAATCAATCCTAAAATTGCTAACACTGCCAGAGTGGCCACCAAGGCATTAGTCCCAGCTTGGGTAGAACGACGTTTCCACCAGTTAGTTTGGTAACTTTGCCATATTATCCCTAACCCACTGATGACAATTCCTGTAATTAGAAATGCTAATGTAATTAGTCCCCACTGTTCAGAGACTAATCCAACTGTTAAGCCGACAGCAATTAGGAATGGGCCCAACCAAAACAGATATTTCCACAGTTTCTTTTTTGCAACTATCTTCATATTATTAGACTGAAGTGAGGAGTTAGGAGTAGCCCTGCCAAGGTGGCATGGTCTCGTTCCCATGCAGAGCATGAGAATGCCTATCTAGGGGCTGCTGCCTTTAGTCCAAGGAGGCAGAGCCTCCCCAAAGCCATTCCTTGGCAGAGCCAAGGAACGAGAGGTTGATAGTTTTTGGGCATTATAACTACTGCCTTTGAAAGCGCAATGCATCAATTGATTGAGCAGTGAGAAAAATACCCAAAAAAATGTAACTGGCGAATAAAATTAAGGCGCTGGTATCAAAAATGCCTTGAATTAAGGTGTTGTAATGTTTCAGCAATGATAGATAACCTAAAGCTTCGCCCAATGGGCCAGGGACAATTTTGCCGATTAAATCAATCAATAACAATAATAGAATTACTGCAAAGGTGAAAACGGCAGACAGAATTGTGCTGTCTGTTAATGAAGAAATAAACATTCCTAAAGATAAAATTGCTGCTGCTAGCAAGATTAATCCAAAATGACCCAGCAAGGGAATTGAGAACGCCATTGGTGGATTTGATCCACTGATGGCGATCGCTTCAAACACTAGCATGGGTACAACCATCGTGGTAAAAAATGTTAGTACGCCTAATAACTTACCTACAGCTACCGCCCAATTGGTGATTGGTGAGGTGGCTAATAGTTCCAAAGTGCCCCGCTTACGTTCTTCGGCATACAGTCCCATCGAGAGAATTGGCAGGATAAATAACAATAGCCAACCCATGCGATCCAAAAATGCCCGGACAAATTCGTAGGGGACATCTATCGGCGGTACTGGCACTCCGAGTTGTTGCCCTTGTGCATCTATTGCCGCGACTCCTAGCAAAATGCCATCTGGCCCTAGCAAAATCATCACGAAGAATAATCCGGCGATGAGCCAAAATATGCCTGCGATCGCATAAGCCAAAGGTGATACAAAATAACTTTGTAACTCTCGGCGATAAATGGCAATAATATTACTCAGCACTACACCCATTTACGCTGCTTCTCCTTCGTTGTCTGCTGCTAAGTCTACCTCAGTCTCGAATTTTTTTTCTTCTGTGGTTAGTTGCAAGAATACGTCTTCTAAGGTAGCGTTAACTCGCTTCAGTTCATGTAAACCAAATCCTGCCCGCACTAATGTTGTGGCAATATCCTTTCCTGGTTCTTTTCCCGGTTGCGATATTACCCGCAAATAAGCGCGGTTTTCCTGGGGTTGATGGCCTCCGGTTGTCGGAATTGATTCTATCAAACTCACACCCGCGACTTTTTGCAATACCTGTTTCGCTAGGGCAGCTTCTCCTTCTATTTCCAATTCATACCCTGAGCCACCTGTCAACTGAGTCATCAGGTTTTCTGGTGTATTAGTTGCCACAACTTTACCGCGATTAATAATGGCGACGCGGCTACAAGTCATGCTCACTTCTGGCAGAATGTGCGTGGAAAGAATAATTGTGTGAGTACCAGCGAGACTCTTAATTAAATTCCGCACCTCAATTATTTGTCTGGGATCGAGTCCAACGGTGGGTTCATCTAAAATGATTGCTGGTGGATCGTGGACGATCGCTTGAGCAATTCCTACCCTTTGGCGGTATCCTTTAGAGAGTTTGCGAATAATCACCCGTCGCTTATCTTCTAAGTTGCAGCGTTCGATAGCGGCTGTTACCTTGTTGGGGCGATCGCCTGCTGATACTCCCTTAATTTGGGCGACAAAATGCAAAAATCCCTCCACTGTCATGTCTGGATATAACGGCGGTGTTTCGGGTAAATAACCAATTCGTTGGCGTACAGCTAGGGAATTTTCATGGACATCATAACCAGCAATCCGGGCATTTCCATTGGTTGCCGGTAAATAACCAGCCAGAATCCGCATGGTTGTGGTTTTACCAGCACCATTGGGGCCCAACAAACCTAAAATTTCCCCAGGTTCGACGCTAAAAGTGACATCGGTAATTGCTGAGGTGGAGCCGTATATTTTACTTAGATGTTCAACTTCGATCATCGGTATAGTGGCGATCGCAATTTATAGAATACCCAATAATCTTAGATCACGATATTGGGTATGGGGGATTGGCACTAAGATTAGCCGACGACGGGTAAAGTTCCTGAACGATTACTGAAGTACAGTTAACTAGCAATATAGGAATCTGATTTGATTTCTAAAATGATTTGCGTAGGTAGGCAATAGGAAAGAAGGCAAGAGGCAAGAGGCAATAGGCAATAGGCAAGAGGCAAGAGGAAAGAAGGCTTCCTAGTTGTACTGAGTTTTTTCAGAAATCAAATACTAGTCC
>NZ_JAYGHD010000185.1:0-5823 GCF_034932245.1 Nostoc sp. UHCC 0251 | reverse complement strand
GGAGGCAGGGGAGGCAGGGGAGGCAAGGGGGACAGAGAGAATAACTATGCCCAATCCCCAATCCCCAATCCCCAATCCCTACTGACTATTAACTACTTCAGTCACATTTGTCCTTACTGATTTCTCCTGCTTGTGTTTTCCTTCGGCAGATGAAGGGATTGTCGGAACAGTCTTTGTGCCAGTACGCTTTGCCAGTGCTAACAACAGGTAGACTGTGAACAAATATCCAGACGCTAAAATAAAAATCATCATAGGTATACTTCCGTAAATCATTGTTCTACTAGCACCTTTTCAAACGAATATAAAATCCCATAAAATTAGTAGAACCTCAGCCAACCAAGTACATTCTTGATTGCTGTAGTCTCCTATGGTAAAATTACCTATAGAGATAAAATTCTCTACGGACAAAAATTTATTGTCTAATGCGACTTCTTGCAGACCATAGATCCACAGCAGTTAGATTGCCGTTTAGCAATCTAAAACTACGATTCTCAGCGGTCTACTTGATCTGCGTTATTTTTGCTAACACTGCTGTGAAAAGAGCAATGCTTGCGCTCAACGTGCGCTGAAGACGTGTAGCGGCTCCCAATAGGGATATCGCATAGCTCCAAACCAGGAGTTTTGCATTATCATACTTTAGATTAAAGAAATTATACCTTTAATCTAAAATACGATTAATTATTTTAGACTCACACCACCAATACAGTAAAATCACTTAGTAAGCGACTTACTTTTGGAGTATGAATATCTGAAAAATTTATAATTCCTATACTTTAGCGTAACACAACGACCCTGAATTTGAAGCCCATTTGGCTACTAAATTTCAATTTTTTTGAGTAGCTACATTTCAGTCTTGAAGAAATTTAGTCTTACCTCATTGGCGAACATTTAAGTCTTATTCATTTTGTCAATAAGTAATATTACTCAATTATGCTTTAAACTGTGGCAAGAAACGGGTAACAGGAAACTACTTAATATAATTTAAGCTAATATTTATTTCCATATACTGAGAATTCATGTTTTAAGTTAGTTTAAAACCTGAGTTACCAAAAAATAAGTGTAATTGCTTATTGACAAATTAACTATGAACCTTAACTATCACCGATAGACTCATGAAAATGGGATTACCTGATGAAAACTTTGCGCTGGCACAGGGTTATCTTAAAATGAGTGTAGGATATGTAAACTTTCGTAACCTAAGTCAGAGTCCGCCCATTCATGACCCCAGCCACCTCCCTGTTTACCCCTGTGGAAGCAGACCTGCGACTACTAGCAGATAACCTAAAACAGCTAGTTGGAAATCGCCACCCCATTCTGTTTGCAGCAGCCGAACATTTATTCGGTGCTGGGGGAAAGCGTATCAGACCAGCTATTGTCCTGCTAATATCGCGGGCAACAATGTTAGATCAAGACATTACACCACGTCATCGCCGCCTAGCTGAGATTACAGAAATGATTCACACAGCAAGCTTGGTACATGACGATGTGGTAGATGAATCAGACGTGCGGCGAGGCGTTCCTACCGTTCATAGTTTGTTCGGTAATCGCATTGCCATATTAGCAGGAGATTTTCTTTTTGCCCAATCATCCTGGTATTTAGCAAATTTGGACAATTTGGAGGTGGTGAAACTCCTCTCAGAAGTCATTATGGATCTGGCTACTGGGGAGATCCAGCAGGGACTAAATCGTTTTGATGCTGGCATCTCTATTGAAACTTACCTCCAGAAGAGTTATTACAAAACAGCTTCGTTAATTGCCAACAGTTCTAAAGCTGCTGGATTACTCAGTGAAGTCTCACGAGAAACTGTTGAGCATCTGTATAGCTACGGTCGTCATTTTGGTATAGCATTTCAAATTGTTGACGATATTCTAGATTTCACTAGTACAACAGATACTTTAGGTAAACCAGTGGGGTCGGATCTTAAAAGTGGTAATTTGACTGCACCCGTTTTATTTGCTTTAGCAGAAAAACCATCCTTGGAAGTGCTGATTGACCGAGAGTTTGCTCAAGAAGGGGATTTAGAGCAAGCACTAGCACTAATTCAAGATAGTCAAGGTATACAGCAGGCGCGAGACTTAGCTGCTCACCATGCTAAGTTAGCAATTGAACATCTTGCAGTTCTACCACCCTCAGAATCTCACCAGGCACTGATTAACATCGCTGAGTACACACTGAGTCGCCTCTATTAAAACACCTAACAGCTAACAGCTACAAAATACTGGAGTTTAGACTTCAAGCAAAACTTACCACCTGTTCTTAAGTGGAAAAATTTTGCTCAATGGTCAGCTAGAATTTGCAAAATGTTCACTGATAACTGTTTGTTTAGCAATTTTAGATTAGGTGGAAAATAAAGCCCCTAGCTTGGTTCTTTAAAGAACTAGAAGGTTATTAACTGGCATTAATTTCTCTTCAACAAAAACTTTTTCAAAATAATTTGAGATTTAAAATTTTGGATGTGGGATTGTATCTAAAAAATCCCACATCCAAGTTTTTTCTATGCAATATCAGGGGGTATCTGTTTAGGCGATCGCTGTTGTCGTAACTGTTGTTGCATGAGTTTTTCTAGATCAGTTCGCCGAATTTCAACGGTATGGGTGGTCTTACCCGGCGTCTCCAAAAAAACTATACTATCTACGGGTTCCAATGCCACCAATTGGAACAAAATATGGGTGACAGGAGCAATTTTAGCTAGCATTTGAGGGTCAAGCCCAGCAGGGGAAATTAGAGAGACATCCTGTATGGTAGGAAAAGCGTAAATAACTCGCTTTTCCAATCCTGGATTAGCACGATTGCTCAAAGTAGTTAAAACCCAGCTTTCCTCTGAATTTTGGAGAATATAGTATTGGGAGTAACGTAATTTTAGAGCGATCGCTCTAAGGGCAGGAGCAATTGCTGCAATCAGATTTGGTGTTATACCATCGCGGGGTGCATTGTCAATCAGCAATTGAATTTGTGCTTCTAAATCCATAATGACTTGTATACGGCTCTTGGGTAATGGCAATAACATCTATCAAAGTGTGAACAATCCCATCAAAGTTGGGAATAATAAAATCAGCCATATCCTCAATATCGGATTGGTCTGCGTTTAGCTTATACGTAAAACTGAAGCCAATACCCACGTCGTACAGGTTGTATTTAAATACTTAGGGTCTTTTGAAAACCGAGACTATGAATTCAGCCGCAACCGCAACTATTCCATCTGCAAATATTCTGGGAGAAAATTCTAAAGGCGTGGAGGTGATCTTTCAACTCCTGTCCAGGGAGTTTCAACAATCAACCAAAGCTTCGGAACAGAATTGCCACGATGTAGCAAGACGTATTACCACCGAAGTATATCGGATTTGCCAGGAAAGCAAACGTATCCAAGCTTCTGGAACTGTAGAAAGCTCGGCGATGACCCTAGCTCGGCATCGGCTGCAACAGTGTCTCAGGTACTATCAGTTGGGTTCAAATCGGGGCAGGGTAGAATTACACAGCACTCTGAGTGCAATTATTTATCGATACATTAATCCGCCTCAGAAGCAATTGAGTTATCAAGGGCGACTGACTATAATTGAAGATTTCTTACAGAGTTTTTATCTGGAGGCATTAAACGCTTTCCGCCGAGAAAATCAACTTGGTGCTACTTATCGCCCTCAAACGCTTTTAGAATTGTCTGAGTACATGGCATTTACCGAGCGCTACGGCAAGCGACGCATTCCCTTACCAGGCCGTCAGCAGCAGCTAATTATTTTGCGGGCACAAACTTTTTCTCAACAGCAGCCCCCAGAAACCAGCGTAGATATAGAACAAGCCGCAGAAGGTAGCAATAACGAAGGCGATGGTTCTTGGGAAGAACCAGCAGTGCATCAATTGCGCTCCACAATGGCAACGCAAGCCGAACCTGAACCCGAAGAAGATACCTTGCGCTCTGTTGTGGTTACAGAATTAATGAATTATCTCGAAGAACGGCAACAATCTGACTGTGCTGATTACTTTTCCCTCCGCCTCCAGGATCTATCAGCACAGGAAATTGAGTCGATTTTAGGTTTAACCCCTCGTCAGAGAGATTATTTACAGCAGCGCTTCAAGTATCATTTGATTCGGTTTGCATTGTTACACCGTTGGGAATTAGTTCACGAGTGGCTGGAAGCCTCTTTGCATACCAATTTGGGCTTAACTCCCCAGCAATGGCAAGTATATACAGCACAGCTGGACACTAAGCAACGGTCTTTATTAGAGTTGAAGCAACAAGGACAAGCCGATGAAAAAATCGCAAAAACTTTAGGGCTGTCAATGGCACAACTTCAAAAACGATGGTTTAAGATTCTTGAGCAAGCTTGGGAAATTCGTAACTCATTAGTGTCCGGATCAGGTGCATCTACTCATGAATAGTGACTCAGAATCCTTACAATCTCAGTGTCTCGGTTGGTTATTGACAGATGATGTCAAAAATATCGAGCAATCTGTAGAAAGTGAGGAAAATGACGGGGTAAAAAACCTCCACAATGAAGCCACTGCTTCCAAAAGCAGTGAGCCAAAATTGGGAGGAACGCCCCAGGCCTTTCAATTAGGAGAAATTCCTACTGTGCAAGATCGTTTTCAAGCTGTCCTTAAGCATCGCTTACAAATCCAAGCCCAAGACCACCCACCTTTATTTCCTTGGGAAACACAATTAATCGACTATCCAGATTTTGTTGATGAGCCGTCAATGCCGCTCGTTCCTACCTGGGGGTGGATGGTACAACAGTCGAAGCTAAACCTACCGCGTCCCTTACCGGAGAGAGTTTTCCAGCAATTGCTGGAACAATGTCAGGCATTGGTGACATCTTCGGTGCCGCTGGGAGCGAAATTAGTTCAAGTGGTGGAGAACTTTTTTCCCAACGAGTCTCAAGCACTAAATGATATAGCTGGATTGGTGCTAAGAAGCACCTATCGGTCTGTAAATACTTTGGAGACAATACCCAATATTCAAAGTGATTACTCAGATTTACAACCGCGTCAACAAATGGCTTTGTCGTTGCTAGCAGCTAAACAACTGCTAGAAAATTTGACTCTACCACTTTCAACAACCAGTCCAGTGGTAGAAAGACAATGGCTAACCACTGTTGGTAATTTGAACATCAGAGTAGAGTATCAGTCTGTAGGTAAACTTACGAAGTTACTTGTTCAGGCTGAGTTACCTGTTAAAGGAACTTTGACACTTCGCACAAGTGGCACTTTAGCAATAGCAACATCTTCAACTCCGGGATACTTAAGTGTAGAGTTAGCCTGTGAGCAACTTAACCCAACTTATACTCTGGAAGTTGAGTTTCCAGAAATAGACCAACAGCCGCTTTTATTTGTCATTAACCTCACTGTGTAACCTTAATTGCCACTGCTAGTACGTAATGCCAAATATCTTAAGGTAACTATTGTCTAGGTGTTGCCTTGGGGCTTTTTCAGTCTCTAGATACTACTAGCAACAGGGTGCTTTCTTATACTTAAGGCGTGGTTGGGTTAACCTATGGGTGTAGGCCACCCTCAATCCCATAATTGATTTGTCGTGGGTACTCGTCTGTCTATCCGGTTACTAGCAAAGTCTGGAGAACGAGTCAGTTTCTTTCTTGTGTTGTATTGATTTTGCCTCGCTTCTATTTTACCAAGCAACCAATTTTTCACAACGAATTTATTCGCTTGTGTTGTTTTTTATACAAATTTATGTTCGCACTAGGCGTTAAATTTTGCGGTAACGTTATATACTAATATGCTTGGATAAAGGCTAAAACTCTTTATCAAAGTTCTTTTTTTGGCGTTGCTGATTCCATGTATGAAAATGATTTTGCATAATACCAAAATCCTTG
>NZ_JAYGHD010000184.1:0-5946 GCF_034932245.1 Nostoc sp. UHCC 0251 | reverse complement strand
CCGGTTCTGAAGGAGAGGTGCGCCGTAGCAATACGGACATCGACTCTAACTAGGGTGTGGGGTATAGGGTATAGAAATAAAAAACTAAAGTTTCAGGGTCTAAAGCCCAGTAAAAAAAAGATGTATTTCGAGACGCGCAGCGCGAGAAATACAGCGTCAATACTTCAATCTCCCGTTTTTAAACGGGGGTTCCCGAACCTGCAACCCTAAACCTGCAACCCTCTGAAATCCTATAGCCAACTGTATGAATACAGCAAAGTCTGTTTCCAGTTGGCTTTTTTGTTTTTGGTAATAGATAATAGGTATTGTCCAATACGCAATTACTAATTTTCCTCCGGCTTTTACCCTCAAATACCTCAAGCGGAAGAGAATTATTCAAGTATATTTACCCTAATATAATGTATAGTTTAATTTCTTTTTGCAGCACTTGGGAGCTAGCTTGGGATGTAATCATGTCAGAGCCAACCCAAAGATGTGTTTGTTGCAAGTTATCGTAATCCTTACTAAAAGACCTAATTGAGCAAAAATGTGCAAGTTTAATAGAACAAGCTTTACCACACAAGGCTTTAGGCGCTAAATTTGCCCAACTCACTTTCAACAATATTTAATACTTAATTTGTGCTGATAGTCACAAAAGTCCCAGTTCCTGTTTGGTCAGCTAATTAGCCTCAATAGTAATAAATGCCACAATGCCTTGAAGAAACTTGCTGAGTTTGAAAAGCTCTTAGACATTCTATTTAGGGACATCCAAGAATTAAATTATTCAATACCTGTATTCAACGTCACTATGCAATTTTTTCTCCCCCTGCCTCCCCTGCTTCCTCTGCTCCCCCTGCCTTCCAAAACCATTGATTATTTTTTAGTTGGAAGTCCCTTAGCTCCCGCTTGAGCTATGTTAGTCCGATAGTTAATAGCGATAGGAAATAGAGAATATTTCTCCCCACTAGGTAATGGGAATGAATCAGCAGCTAGGCAAGCGTTTTGTGAAGTTAATCTTTGGACTCAAACAATCGCTTAGTCGAGGACACAGAGAATTAATTACTGCCGCCAGCGTTGCAGTCTGCGTCCTGCTTTTGCACTCCATCGGATTATTGCAATCTTTGGAGTTGGCAGCTTTGGATCAGTTTTTTCGTTTACGCCCAAATGAACCTCCAGAAGAGCGTATTACCATCGTAATGATTGATGAAGTCTCTTTAAACGAAGTAGGTTCGTGGCCGATTCCAGATGCAAAGATTGCCCAGTTATTGCAAAAATTAAACCTCCACAAACCCCGTGCTATTGGCTTAGATATTTACCGAAATTTGCCAGTAGAGTTTGGTAATCAAGAATTGCATAATGCTTATAAGTCAATGCCCAACTTGATTGGTATTCAACTACTGGCAAATGATAAAAATGTTAGTGTTTCACCACCACAGGGGTTAGCTCAAGATCAAGTGGGCTTTAACAACGTGCTATATGATCTTGATGGTAAAGTACGCCGCAGTTTGTTGTACTGGCACGTTAAAAGTCAGGTACACGAAAGTTTTGCCCTGAAGTTGGCTTTATTGTATTTAAAGCCAGAGGGAATTACTCCCACCAAAGCAAAAAACAACCCTAAGTATTTGCAATTGGGTAAGGCAGCATTTACTCGTTTTGAGGCTAATGATGGTGCTTATGTGGGAGCTGATGCCAGAGGCTACCAAATTTTGAGCAATTTTCCCAAACCTAAATGTCAAAGTTCATCTGGAGAATTTTGTAGTTTTCGCCAGGTATCAATGAGAGATGTACTGGCAGATAAAGTTAAAGAAAACTTAATCAAAGATCGGATTATACTCATTGGCTCTACTGCGGCCAGTCTGCAAGATTTTGTATTCATTCCCTACTCCAGCAGTCTAATGGGTACGGCAAAGCCTGTACCTGGTATTCAACTGCAAGCTTATTTTATTAGTGAGTTAATCTCAGCAGCTCTGCAAGGACGACCCTTACTCAAGGTCTGGCCTGACTTAGTGGAAGACTTGTGGATTTTTATCTGGTCTTATCTGGGAACTGTAATGACATGGCGGATACGACACGCAACTAAGAGCCTCTTCAGCATCCTAGTTGCTTGTTTTGTATTAACCCTCAGCGCATACCTTGCTTTCTTGTACGGTTGGTGGATACCGCTCATTCCGTCACTGTTTAGCTTTTGCAGTTCAGCTATTTGGATAACCAGTCGTATTGCCCACATGCAGGAAGAGTGGAAACGTTCCAAAGAATTTTTGCATCACGTAATCAATACGATTCCTGATCCAATTTTTGTGAAAAATGAACGGCACCAGTGGATTGTTTTAAATGAGGCGTATTGTCAATTTATCGGTTATCCGAATAAGTTGTTAATTGAAAAGTCAGACTATGACTTTTTCCCTGAACATGAAGCCGATGTGTTTCGACAACAGGATGATCTTGTGTTCCGGACTCAACAACCCCAGGAACATGAAGAAGAATTTACAAATGCAGATGGTCAGACTCATCAGATTGCCACTAAGCGATCGCTCCACAAAGACTCAGCTGGCAATTTCTTTTTAGTTGGGGTTATCCGAGATATTACTCAACGCAAGCTCATGGAGGAACAGCTAAAACGTACTGCTGCTGAACTATATCGCTCTAACAATGAATTAAAACTCAAAGAAGACCACTTGCGTTACTTAGCATATCACGATCCCCTCACAGGTCTATCCAATCGCAAATTTTTTGCCGAACAACTTTACGAGTCATTACATTGGGCCCAACACAACAACTTATTGCTGGGGCTGCTGTTTATTGATTTAGATGGCTTTAAGCAAGTCAATGATACTCTGGGGCACGAGACGGGCGATCGCTTGCTAATGACTATTGCTAGACGACTAAGCAACTCTTTACGCGTTAGTGATACAGTTTCTCGTTTGGGTGGCGATGAATTTACTGTGATTTTACGGGCAATTCCTAATGTTCAAATAGCTGCTAAAATCGCCGCTAAAATTTTAGCCAGTATTAGCAAGCCAATTGTTTTGGACGGCTATGTAATCCGAGTTTCCGCCAGTATTGGCATTAGTGTCTACCCATACAACAGTCAAGACAGTGAAACTTTGATGAAACAAGCAGATGCAGCAATGTATCGTGCCAAGCATTTGGGTAAAAATCGCTACGAATTTGCTTAATTACGTAAAAATCAAGCCTCCAGACTTTTCTAACTTGTGTCAATATTTTTACCCCTAGATTCAGAATATAGAGTTGTAAGACGTACAAGGCCCTATCTTGAAAAAGCATCACATAGATGACCAGAGTGTTTTTTTAGGCAATATGAACGCCTAGCAAGGCTTTTTACCTTTAAGAATAAAGAATTAGTCATCAGAGGTAATTAAAAATTAGCTTTATCCTGCTAAGTATTTTTGCTTAATAAAATGTACTTGATATGACAGTAAAACTACGGTAATTTATAAGTATATGATTTTTTAGATTACTTTAAAATGGCAGCTTGGCTGTTTTGTATTTATATATACTTAATTGTATGAATTAAAATTATACGATTAAACCAGCATGTTTGATATTTTCTGAGCCTCAATATTCACTGAACATAGTGTTTATACTTAAAAGAATTAAGTTACTATTAATAAATAGAGACTTAGAAACAATGATCACAGTAAGCTTCAACATATCTAACTTTAGGCTGATGCAAAAATAACCTATTAAGAATATCACTTAAGTAGAAAGACTATTTAATACAAGCAAATAGCACCATTTTTGTATGCTAATAGTAAGAATTTAATAAAGTTAAAATCAATTTTTTAAAAAATAAGTAAATATACGGCTAAAAGTAAAAAATACATTCTTAAACCAAAAACTAGTAAATTTACTGAAAGATATGAAGGCTAATTTCCAAATCACAAAGTTCATGATATTCTGTATAGGCGCTTACATCCTATTACCGAAAATTGCTGCCTCTACAGGTATGTTTAATATTGCAAGTGCTAATACTTTTAGCGCTACTAGCAGCAGTACTTTAATTGTTCACAAAGTTAATTCTCAAAATTTAAAAGACATATATATCCCACCAAATTATGGTGGTCCTGATAGTCAGCATGGTAGTGGTACCCGCTGATAGCAATTTTGGATTTTAGGCGCGATTAAATTTTGTCCTAATCCGCAAGCAGTAAAGCTAGTTGCCAATAGAAGGCTGTTAGAGAAATTTTAATCAAGATAAGCAGATTTACACCAACGATGTGTTTGTACAAGTGTGTGAACTTGCCAATTAGGATCTGGTTGAGGATAGTCTAAACGGTAGTGTCCACCTCGGCTTTCGGTTCTAAAAGCAGCACTTTTGAGAATTAAATCAGCCACATCTAATAAATTCCGAGTTTCTGCCCAAAGTCTCAATTGCCGTTCAACATCTGGTATGTCAAAACTAGCTGGTTCTCCGGGACGTAAAGCAAGCAAGAATTGACTTAAACGTAGGATAGCGAAATCTTGCTGCCAAGATTCAACAGTAACGATCGCATCTGCCAACCTTGATTGCTCCCGACAAATACCAGCACTTTCCCACACTAAACGTGGTAACTTCTCCCTAAGTGTTTCTAGCTGTGTTTGCTGGATGTACCACTCATTAGTATCAGCACTAAACTTTTGTAATGGTAGTAATGGTGCTTTTGAGGGCAGATCAATATTTTCCAACTCGATTTGGGACATCTGGGCCCCAAACACAATACATTCCAGCAAGGAATTACTGGCAAGGCGATTTGCCCCATGCACCCCGGTACTAGCGGTTTCACCCACCGCGTACAAACCTTTAATATTCGTGCGATTCATCAGATCCGCAACAATCCCACCCATCCAGTAATGGGCAGCAGGCGCTACAGGGATTGGTTCATGGAAGACATCAACTCCCCAATGCTGACAAACTTTGATGATGTTGGGAAAGCGGTGACGAATCTTGTCAGGGGGGATGGGGCGCATATCTAACCACACATGGGCAGTCGCCAAATCAAGGGCGGTACGTTGTAAATGGCTGAAAATTGCTCTACTAACCACATCTCTGGGTGCGAGTTCACCCGCAGGGTGGTAATCAAAGGCAAAACGTCGCCCTTCATTATCGACAAGGTGTGCGCCTTCGCCGCGTACAGCTTCGCTAATCAGAAAGCGATCGGCACCAGGTTTAGTCAGGGCTGTGGGATGAAATTGCACAAATTCCAAATCGCGGAGGATAGCCCCAGCTCGATATGCGATCGCTACCCCATCACCAGTACTTACAGCTGGGTTAGTGGTTTGGGCAAATACCTGACCACCACCGCCAGTTGCCAGTATCACAGCACCCGCTTTAATCCATGTGATTTTACCTTGATAAAACAGGCTTATTCCCTGACAGCGATTGCTTTCAGGTTCAAGCCATAAACTCAAAGCCAAAGCTTGCTGAATGACTTGAATATTCGGGCGACGTAATACTTGGGCGGTAAGGGTGGTTGTAACTTCCCTGCCTGTGGTGTCCGCAGCGTGGAGAACACGGTTGCGAGAATGGGCAGCTTCTAAAGTTAAAGCCAAGGTTTGGCCATGACGGTCAAAAGCAACTCCCAAGTTAACTAGGGATTGAATGCAGTTAGGAGCAAGTTGGGCGAGAAATTCTACAGCAGTGCGATCGCACAAACCGGCACCTGCCCGGATCGTATCTTCAATGTGCAGCGTGGGAGAATCTTCCGGGGCAACTGCTGCGGCAATGCCACCTTGCGCCCAATCACTGGCCGACAAAGCAACAGTTTCTTTGGTAATCAAGCCGACTCGCAAAGACTCCGGTAAGCACAGCGCTGTGTATAATCCGGCGGCACCAGCGCCGACTACTAAAACATCAAATTGGCTAGGAATATCTATCTGAGGCAAGGTAATGGTGAGGGGAGAGGGGGCAGGGGGCAGGGGGCAGGGGCAGGGGGAGCAGGGGGAGCAGGGGGAGCAGGGGAAGAAATT
>NZ_JAYGHD010000183.1:0-5954 GCF_034932245.1 Nostoc sp. UHCC 0251 | reverse complement strand
GTTTTCACTGCGGGTTATGAATTCACCGCAAACGAGTCGCACCACCCTACACCCTTGGGGAATTGTTGATAACTGCACCCATTTAGGTTGTACCTTTCCTTGGAATCCCAATGACAATCAATTTCAATGTCCTTGTCACGGTTCTCGCTACGATCCTGATGGGAGAGTAGTACGGGGGCCAGCACCTCTTCCCCTCAAGCTTGTTAGTGTTAACTTGGAAAAGGACTATATCCGAATTTCTCCCTGGACGGAAATTGACCCCCGCACTGGGCAAAAACCCTGGTGGGTTTAGAGTTTAATAAAAAAGGTAGACGTAGTGACAAAACAAATCGTCATGGTTTTCTCGGTGAATGGATGGAGCCAAAGTTACTAACAATTGATGTAGTAAATGAACAAGGTAAAAAAATCAGGACATCAGCAATACCTATAACGAATGATGGCATGTATTCTGGGTATCAAGAGTTCCTAAAAATTTTAGAAATGTAACAGTATCAAATGGTAAAATCTTATGATATACAAGGGTTTGCAGCATATCTTTCACATGGCTAAAAACGAATAGGACTTACTTGACCCAGTTTATGAATGTAGTGCTTATTCTATTTGTTATAAATAGACAAAAAAACTTTACATTTAAGAGGGAACCTTTTTATAAATATTGTTTACCTTGCCATAATCTAACTTAACTATGTGATCTGATAAATAGAAATATTGATCATCATGAGTAACTACTATTACAGTTTTGCCTTTACTTTTCAACTCAGGTAATATTTGCGTATAGAAAATCTTTTTAAATACAGGATCTTGATCGGAAGCCCATTCATCAAATACATATATAGGGCGGTCTTCTAAATAAGCCGTCAACAAGGCTAGACGTTTTCGCTGTCCTTGAGATAATAAAGTGGTAGAAAGGATTCCATTGCTTATTTGAACTTTTTTATCCAGTTGTAATTGAACTAAATAGTCTTTAATTTTATCATCAGTAATATTTTTACCTAAATTAAATAAATTATCGAATAGATAAAAATCAGAAAACACTGCTGAAAAATGTTGGCGGAACCACTCTTGATTTTCCGTAGCCACTAATTTGCCATTGAAATAAATTTTTCCGCTTTCAGGAATGTATAAACCAGTGATTAATTTGATCAGCGTAGACTTACCACTCCCATTACCACCAACAATAAAAACAATTTCACCTCCCGAAACCGTCAAATCAATTGGGCCAAGAGTAAAAGCTGTATCTTCTGAGTCTTGATGATAGGTATGAGTGATACCCAAAAATTCTAAACTGTAACAAAAATTATCTGCTTCATCCCAATTCATTAAATTACTTTCATAACAGCGATTCGACAATAATAGTTTAAGAGATTCAAGCTTTTGTAAAGCAACAGTTGCTTGGCTAAAGGTAGGAACTGCACTCATAATGTAATCTAAAGGTGAAAGCAAGTAGAGAATAGTCAATGCATATCCAGATAAAATATGATTAGGGATAGCTTGGAAAGTAGGCAGAGCAAAAATTACCAATCCTACAACCACAAAAAATAAGCTATTACCCCAACTAGCAGCAACTGCAAATATAGTCATTCCAACTACATTATTGCGTCTAGATAATTGTGCCGTTTCTTTAAGTTCTTGCTTTAAAAATATTTGTCGTCGTTCTTTGTGAAGCTTTAGTTCTTTAGTTCCCTCAGTTATACTCTGAAAATGGTTAAACAGTTGATCTTCTTGCTGACGAGCTAGGGTAAAAAATGAGGTTGCTTTATATGCAATCTGTTGATAGCTAAATATTCCTAGCAATAGAGAAATGATCACCAGAAAAAATATCGTTGGAGATAACCAAAATAAATACAAAAGACAACTCACTACGATGGTCATATCAATACACAACGTAGGGATAATGTAGACTGTGCGAGAAATTGCTAAAACATCGTCTGTTAATGTAGCTAATATACGATGTTTCCCTAACTTTTCTAGATCATATAGTGGTGCAGATAAAATTCTCTCGCTCAATGTAAGGCGTAATTCTACAATTGCTTTTTCTGCTAAATTTATTAACAAATATTTAGAAATAATATTTGTTAAAAACTTGACAAGACAAAGACCGATAAAACTGTAAATTAATATTCTTCTCAGAGATGATTGATTAATATGTGTATTGATTGTTATAAGTAATCCGGCTGTACTAACCCCACTTAATAATCCAATGCAGGTAGCAAGAGTGAGAATTTTCCAAGAAGAACGTAACAGCAAAGTTATTAAGTTCATGTCAACTCTTTCGTTATAGCTAGTCTAACTATTTATATTTAGAAGTAGACGATTGCAGTGTCGATACAGAAAAGTTAAGGAGTTAGGCAGGGAAATCACTTAACTTGTGAACTTAACTCATGAATATAGGAAGCAGGAACGAGATTTAAGTAGGTTCGCAACGGCTCAAATTCCCTAACTAATCTATATCGACTATTGAAGTACCAAATTTTATAAAGATAAGAGTTAAGATTCGCAATCAAAGCCAATTTTATGAAGGCTGAACTAGACGTTATCGTTATTGGGGCTGGTTTTTGCGGTATTACTGTAGCTGCAAGTTTAAAAAAATTTGGAATTGATAACTTTGTTGTGATAGAGAAAGGTGAAACTGTCGCAACTATCTGGAAAAACGCCTACGAGCGATTAGTTACTCAAAATCCTTACTTTACTTTACCTTTTTTTGAGGGTAAGGCAAAATACTCCACATTTAAGACGAAAGAGGAAATGGTGGAGTATTTAACAGAATATGCACATCATTTTCAAGTTGATTCACATATTCGTTGTGGTGAGGAAGTACAAAATATTACCAAAAATTATAATCAGAATCAAACAGATGAGAACTGGCAAATACAAACAACTAAAGACACTCTACAGTGCAAGGTTCTTGTTATCTGTACTGGACTAACTAATGAACCTGTGATACCAAAGCTTGTGGAACAAGAAAACTTTTTAGGTAAGATTATTCATAGTAGTGCCTATAAAAATGGCATTCCTTATCAAAATCAGCAGGTTTTAGTCATTGGTTCGGGGAATTCAGCAGCAGAAATCGCACTTGATTTATATGAACACGGTGCTGAACGTGTAGATATGTTAATTCGCGGTAAACGTTGGGTATTTCCTCTTTATCCGAGACTGCGATCGCTACAATATTGGTTATGGCGCAGTAGGTCATACTTTAAACGTTTGTTTAATAATAATACAATAGATTCTCGAATAGAAGCTATGGCAAAAGCCATAGATTTCTCACCAGAAGAATTACAAGCAGACATCAAGGAAACTGATAAATTTATTCAGCGTTTTGCTTTAGATTTGAGTGCATACTCTATCTATCGAGAAGATAAAGGGCCAATGGATGTGGAAGTTAACCAGGGCCGTGTAGCTTGGGTAGATAGAGGTACTGTTCAACAAATCAAAAAAGGAAATATTCGAGTCATCTCTAATAGTATTCAACAACTTACAAAGACGGGCGTAATTTTTACCAATGGTGTATCACAAAATTACGATGCAATTATTTTAGGCACTGGCTTTCGTCCTGGTATAAATAAAATTTTGAGACAGCCGCAATTGTATCTAAATTTAAATGATAGGTTATTACCAAAAACAGATGGTAAATGCCAATCTATTGTTGACCCTACACTTTACTTTGTAGGTTTTGAGAAAACTGTCGCTAGATCCGCAACTTATGGATATTACGGCTGGTGTACAGGTAAAAGAATTGCCTTGCAATTGCTGGAAAGAAAATTCTTATCGCGTCAAAAATTGCAGATTTAACTCTAGTTAAGCATCATGCTGTAAAAGTTAAGTCTCAAGTTAAGTTAGCTTCTACATTTAATTCCTTAACTTTTCTGTATCGACTTTTAACTTGGCAAATTCTATAAAGATAACAGAACACCTGCAATCAAGGAGTTGAACTTATGAAGACTTTAACAAATTCTCTGAACAATATGCGTTGGAACAGACTGTTTACATTTGTTTTGTCATTCGGCATTTTATTATTTGCACAAGCCTGCAATCCTCGTTATGCAAAACTAGATTCTCCACAACCTACTGGAGAAACTTCTGTTAATTATCCACTCAATCAAGCTGGTAATTAAATTTTTCTAAGCTTGACAAATCAGCCAGATTTATCTATAAATCAAATTAGAGTTTTTCTGGTTGTAGTTCCTCCGGTTAATAGAACTTACACAAAGATTTATCAGTGTAAGTTCTTTACATCTAACTTATCGAATAACCATTAACTGAACTAATAAATAGGAGAAAAATATGCAACCTCAATGGGACAACTATTTCTAATTCTGATGGACAAACACCCATTCCTATTGTTGATCAAACCCTTTTAGTAGACAGATTCATTCTCGCTGGTACGCAACTGAAAACAGCTAGAGAAGTCCGCTATCGGCGCAGTCGCCATAAAATTCTCAAAAATGGTGCTAAAGATACTCTCGGCGCTACAGATATGGATAATCGTCCATTTTTTGAACCAACTATGGAGTTAGGTTTTGTTTGTAACTTGGTGGATGGACGGTTTACGGTTTTGCAAGTCCCAACGGGTATTCCTGATATTAAACGTTGGCAGATATTTGTCCATAATCAACAGACTAACAGAATTGATGCTTACAATATTGAACGTTCTGCTGATGGATTTTTCAATACTCAAGGTACAGAAAGTCCAGATGCATTTGCCAAAATGGGTTATGCAGAATCAGCTATAAAGTTAGATGCAGATACCTATATTGCAAAACAAGAGTTTAATATTTCCGCTTGGATTAAACCAGAAACTACTGGTGTTTTAGCGGGAGGACTCACAGGTGCGATCGCTGGAGCCTCAGTTGCCGGCGCAGCTGCACCCTTTGTAGCCGCCGCAGGAATTGCCGCCGGTGGTTTAATCGATGCGTTGACTTCCAACAACGATTTACCAGCGCAATACAGTAAACGTAACTTAGTCAACAGCTACATTTGGACAGCAGACGGGGGACTCTTCGCTGAATCGACAGAAACCACAGATATACAGCAAGAATCTACCAGTGGAGCGTATAATTTCACAGGTAACGCCACCTTCAGCGCTGCCGCCACCGGAGAAGTAGTTGGTATCAGTTTAAACGTAGAAACTAAAGCATCCTTTGGTGGTAGTTTAAACCTCACCAAATCCAAAACCAAAGAAGCCAGCCAATCTTTTAGAATCGACTTAACAAATAACACCCAAGGCGATTTACAGAGATTTAGGCTAGATGAAAGAGGTAACTTGGTACGAGATGAAGCCGATCGCCCCATCCGCGAATTCGATGCCAATGGTAATCCTTTGGATGCTCCCGGTAAAGTCAACGCCTATCGCTTCTTGAGCTTCTACCTCACCCCAGATACCCAAAATTACGACGCTTTCTTTAATGAAGTCGTCGATCCCATCTGGTTAGAGGAAAGTAATTCACCTAATGCTCAAGCACTCCGCCAAGCACAACAACTCGAAGGCGGCCCCGCTTGCTGGCGCATTTTCCACCGCGTCACCTTTGTTAGCCGCATTCTGCCAGAGTTCCCCGACCCCACAGCCCCACCATTAGACCGGGCAATTCAAAATACTGACTTAAGCAGCAGTTACGAATTAATCCGTTTAATTGAGCCATTTGTCCGTAATGCTACGGCTAATGCTGGCGAATTCGATGCTGCTGTCAGGAATGCAATTCAGGTTTATTTGCCAGAGTTATCTGAGGGTTTAACTCAGGAGGTTGTGTTGACATTAGCTAATTACTTTGGTGTGGAGGGAGTAGTTTAATTAAAACCAATCCACAGCAATTCTAAATTATTTGTGAAATGCACAGATTCCGGAATTCTTAAAAATCCCGGAATCTATTGCTATCTATAATTATGTTGCAAATTAATAAGTCAATACCGTTCAGTTAAGGCTAAAAACTACAACTGGCGTAGGTTGGGTTGAGGAA